>JANYBA010000164.1 GCA_025360985.1 Gammaproteobacteria bacterium
GCGTCGTGGCCGCGGGCGTGGCGCTTTCGGTGGCGGGAGCCGTCTCGTTCGAGGGCGAGCAGGCGGCCAGCGCGAGGATCAAGCTGAGGCTGGCCAAGGTGCGGCGGATCATGGGGAATCTCCTCGATCGAATCGGTGGCGGCGGCGAATCGCCGGGTGCGGAAACGCTGGACCGCCGGCGACGGGCGAAAGTTCGCCCGCTTACTTCGCGTCGGCTGGATGCAGGCCTTCGATATAGCTGGCCAGGGACTGGATTTCCTGGTCGGTGAGGTCGTGCGCGACGCCGGCCATGATCGTATTGGCGTCCTTGTCGTTGGCCACGTCCTTGTGCTGGCCCCAGACGCCGCCGTCGCGGAAGAACTTCAGCTTGAGCACGGTGTAGGCCGCGTGCTGGCCGGCGAGCGAGGGATAGGCCGGGCCCGGATTGCCGCGACCGGTCGGGCCGTGGCAGGCCATGCAGGCCGGGACGCCGTTGGCGGGCTTGCCGGCGCGGAAGATGTTCTCGCCGACTTCGTAGAACTTCTTGCCCTGGTAAGGGCCGCCGTCGGCGATGACGGTGTCGTCGGCCACGCCCGGGATCGCGTGCTGGCTGGCGAAGTAAGCGCCGATGTCGCGCATGTCCTGCTGGCTCAGGCTGCCGGCCATGCCCATCATGATCGGGTTGTCGCGGCCGCCGCTCTGGAAGTTGGTCAACATGCGCTGGATGTAGCGCTCGTGCTGCCCGGCCAGCTTCGGGTACTGCGCGTCGGTGGAGTTGCCGTCGACGCTGTGGCAGGCGGCGCAACCGCCGGCCTTGGCCTGCCCGGCCTTGGCATCGCCGGCGGTGGCCGGGCCGGAGGGCGGCAGGGGCGTCACGGCGGCGGGCGTCGCTTCGGTGCTGGGCGTCACGGCGGCCGGCTGTTGGGCCAGCGCGGCGGTCATGATCACGGTGGTGGCCAGGCCGAACAGGGGCAGCAACTTCATGGACGAGCTCCGGGGACGCGGGGAAACACCCGGCATTATCCCTGCCGCGGCCCGACGTGGTCAACGAAAGGCCGGTCAACGAATCCAGGGCCTGGCGTAACATGGCGGCATGGCCAATCCCTTTGCGAGCGCGACCTATGTCCTGGCCGCGCACCTGCCGCGGCAATTGCCGCCCGACACGGTCCGGGAAGTCGCCTTCGCCGGCCGTTCCAACGCCGGCAAGTCGACGGCGCTCAACGCCCTGTGCCACCAGAACCGGCTGGCCAAGACCTCCAAGACCCCGGGCCGCACCCAGCAGCTGGTCTATTTCCAGGTCAATCCCGACAAGCACCCGGACAAATACCTGGTCGACCTGCCCGGCTACGGCTACGCCAAGGTGCCCGAGGACCTGCGCGCGCACTGGCTGAAGTTCATCAATACCTATTTCGAAACCCGCGCCTCGCTGGCCGGCCTGGTGGTGGTGATGGACGTGCGCCACCCGCTGCGCGAATACGACTTGCAGATGCTGTCCTACGCCAAGTCACGCGGCTTGCCGGCGCACTGCCTGCTTACCAAGTCCGACAAGCTCGGCCGCGGCGAACAGGCGAAGATCCTGGCCGCCGTGCGCAAGCAGTTGAAAGAAGAATTCGGCGACGCGGTCGGCGCCCAGCTCTATTCGGGCGATTCGAAACTCGGCGTCGACGAAGCCCGCGCCGTGGTCGCGCGCTGGCTGGGCTTGTAGGCCCCGTCGAGGGCCCCCATCTAGCGGTTTTGCAATCCAGGGGAAATTCGTGTCCGGTCCGAGCAACGTCAAGGAACTGCCCCTCACCGACAAGCGCCAGCTGGTCGAATTCCACGCCAGCGGCGGCCGCCCGATCGAGCAATGGACGATCGGTACCGAGCACGAGAAATTCGGTTTCCGCATGGACGACCTGCGCCCGCCGACCTACGAAGGCGAGCGTGGCATCGAGGCGATGCTGCGCGGCCTGACCCGCTTCGGCTGGCAGCCGTTCGAGGAGCACGGAAAAGTCATCGCACTGCTGCGCGACGGCGCGTCGATCACGCTCGAGCCGGCCGGGCAATTCGAACTGTCCGGCGCGATGCTGGAGCACATCCACGACACCTGCTGCGAAACCATGAAGCATCTCCGCGAAGTGAAGACGGTCGCGGACGAAATCGGCCTCGGTTTCCTGGGCATGGGCTTCCAGCCGAAATGGCGGCGCGACGAGATGCCGTGGATGCCCAAGGGCCGCTACCAGATCATGCGCGACTACATGCCCAAGCGAGGCAAGCTCGGCCTGGACATGATGACGCGCACCTGCACGGTGCAGGTCAACCTCGACTTCGCCAACGAAGCCGACATGATCAAGAAATTCCGCGTCTCGCTGGCCTTGCAACCGATCGCGACCGCCTTGTTCGCCGATTCGCCGTTCACCGAAGGCAAGCCGAACGGCTATCTGTCGTACCGTTCGCGTATCTGGTCCGACACCGATCCGGACCGCACCGGCATGCTCGATTTCGTGTTCGAGAGCGGCTTCGGATTCGAACGCTACGTCGACTACCTGCTCGACGTGCCGATGTACTTCACCTATCGCGATGGCGAATACATCGACTGCGCGGGCCGGAGCTTTCGCGACTTCATGGCTGGCAAGTTGCCCAACCTTCCCGGCGTATTGCCAAACCTGAAGGACTGGGCCGACCACATGACCACGGCCTTCCCGGAAGTGCGGCTGAAGCAATACCTGGAAATGCGCGGCGCCGACGGCGGGCCCTGGAACCGGCTGTGCGCGCTGCCGGCATTCTGGGTCGGCCTGCTCTACGACGATGCCGCGCTCGACGCCGCCTGGGACCTGGTCAAGGATTTCTCCATGGCCGAACGCAATGCCCTGCGCGATGGCGTACCGAAGCAGGCGTTGAAACTACCGTTCCGCGGCGCGACGGTACGCGAACTGGCGTTGGAAGCGCTGAAGATTTCCGGCCAGGGCCTGGCGCGCCGCAATCGCTTGAACAAGACCGGCGCCAGCGAAGCCGTATTCCTGGAACCGCTGATCGAATTCGCGCTCGCGAACGAAACACCGGCCGAACGCAAACTCAAGCTTTTCCACGGCGAGTGGAAGGGATCGGTGGATCCGGTGTT
>JANYBA010000230.1 GCA_025360985.1 Gammaproteobacteria bacterium
GATCGCCCGGCCTTCCTCGCGGAAGTCGAAGCGCTCCGCCAGGCCTTGGCCAATGCCGACGAGTTCCAGCCTGGCCGTGCCGTCCAAGCTGCCTGGCGGCGTCTGCGCGAGGACATTCCGTTCATGGACTGCGATCGCGCCATGGATGCCGAAGTCGGCAAGGCCATTGCTCTCGTCGAGGGCGGCGAATTGCTCAGCGCGGCGCGCGCGGCGAAGTAGTCAGCTCGTGACCGGGGCGACGCAGACGCGGTTGCGACCGGCATGCTTGGCGCTGTAGAGCGCTTCGTCGGCAAAGTGCAGGACTTCGTCCGGCGTCGTCGACGTGCCCACCGGCACGCTGTACACGCCGATGCTTGCGGTCATCGTGGTCTTGCCGCTGGAGAACTGCACCGGCGCCATGCCGATGTCGCGGCGGATGCGCTCGGCCACATCCAGCGCGCGCGTTTCCGTCGCGCCGGGCAACAGGACCACGAATTCCTCACCGCCGAAGCGGGCGACCAAGGCGTTTTCCGCCCCCAGCGATTTGGTCAGGTGGCGGGCCAGGGCGCGCAAGCACTCGTCGCCGGCCAGGTGGCCATAGGAATCGTTGACCTTCTTGAAATGGTCGAGGTCGATCAGCAGGAGGCTGACCGCCTGCCGGGTTTCCTGGGCGTGGACCAGCATCTGTTCGAACATCTCGCGGAAATGCCGGCGATTGAACAGCCCGGTCAGCACGTCGCGGCGGCTGGATTCGCGCAGGCGTGAATTGGCCTCGGCGAGCTGCTCCAGCGCCGAACTGAGTTCGGAGGTGCGCTGGGACACGCTGCGTTCCAGTTTCTCGTTGGCCTCGCGCACCTGCAACTCGGTGACGCCGCGCTGGTCGGAGTGCCGGTAGGCGAGCGCGTAGGACAGCAGGATCATCTCGACCGCCGAGCCGATCTGGATCCCGAATTCGGTCAGGAAATTCTTGCCGAGCAGGCCCAGCGACACCGAGGCATACATCGCGGCGCCGAGCAGCATCATCGTCCATGCCGCCAGGAACATCCGTGCCGGCCGGTAGCCGTGCCGGATCGAGCGGAACGACTGCACCAGCACCAGCATCACGCCCGGGAACACGCTATAGGTTCCGAGCAGCACCGGCAGGCGGTAGCCGGACCACAGCGAATAAAACCCGACCGCGGCGTAGAAACACATGAAGGCGCGCGAGAGCCGGTCGCCGATCGGCCAGTTCGTGCGCAAATCGAGGAAGACCCGGGTGAACTGGTGCATCGCCAGTTGCGACAGGCACATCGCCAGCGGGATCGCGTGGTTGGCCAGCCATGGCGATTGCGGCCACAGGTATTCGAACGCGAGTCCATTCAGGCAGAACAAGACCAGGCCAAAGCCGGCCAAGTGGCCCAGGTACCAGAAGTGGCTGGTGTCGCGCAGCGACAGCCAGAGCACGAAATTGTAGAGAAACAGCGCGAGCAGGATGCCGTTGTAGAGGCCGATGCCGATCTGGGCGTCGCGTTCCATCTCGGCGAAGGCGCTGAACGTGTAGATCGCCAATGGCACCTGCATCGAGCTCTCGGTCTGCACGCGGACCAGCAACTCGACTTCGGCGCTCTGCGGCAGGTCGAGCCAGAAATTGGGCTGGCGGTAGCGGATCGCGCGGGCCGAGAACGGCAGCTTGTCGCCGGAGGCGAGATGGTCGATGCGCCCGTCCGGGTAGCGCATGTAGACGTCGATGTTGTCGAGCAGCGAGTACTCGAGCAGCAGCAACCAGCGCTGCTCGCCATTGCCGTCGTTGTACAGGCGCGCGTGCAGCCAATGGACGCCGTTCCTGAAACCGAAGGTCGCCGCGCCATGGGGCAGGGGCCGGAATTGCCCGTTCTCGGCGAGGTCGAACATGCTCGCGGCATCGGCCGCCCCGTCGAGGTCGACGTGGTAGTCGACGTAAGGGGAAAGCTCCAGGTGCGAAAGCCCGGGGCTGACCGTGGCACGGGGTACCTCGGCCCACGCAGAACTCCAGCCCAGGCAGGCCAGAAGCAGTCCACAAATGAGCCTGAACCTGAGCAAGGCGCCGAGCATCCGTCCCCTCCGTACAACACATTAACGGGGCTGAAGCGGAACTGCGGACGCAAATCCGGAACTGTGATCGGTATCCGGTTTTGGCCGATCAGCGGGCCTCGGCCCACGCGGTGGGATGGAAGGCCAGCGCCGGTGCCGGCGCCAGCCCGGATCGCCAGGGCTGCAGTTTGCGTTCGATCGCAGGGCCCTCGTCGAATTGCGGTACCGAGGGCGTTTGCCCCTGGGCGAGTTCCCATTCGCGCACCTGCCGGCTGGCGATGGCAAAGGCCTGGGACACGTCGGTGGTCTGGTTCAGGGCCTGGGCGAGGAAGGCTTTGCCGAACCAGGTGATGTCCGAGTCGGCGCCGCAACCGAACGAGGCGCGATCACCGCGCGCGGACGTGATCACGAGCGTGCGCGGATCGCGCAGGGCGTCGACGAACCCGCCCGAATAACAGGCCGAGACCACGACCACGCGCCAGCGGATACCGGCGTCGTCGAGCGCCGCGCGCAAGTCTTGCGGCGTGATCTGGTCCAGCGACAGGGGGTCGAGCCCGACGTAGAGCCGGTGGTCGTCGCTGCCGTGGCTGGTCAGGTACAGGAACAGCAGGTCTTCGTCGCGGTCCATCTTGCCGGCGATGCCTGCGAGTGCGCTGCGCAAGTTGGACAGCGTCGCCAGCGGGACGCTCGCGACGGTGTCGGGAGAGTTCACCAGCGCCAGGTTGCGCCCGCGCCCACCGAAGCGGCTGGCCATCAGTTCGGAAAAATAGGCCACTTCGTTGCGAAATACCGCTTCGCTGCCGTCGCCGGCGAATCCCAGGCTGTAAAGGTCGACCCGGCCCGGCGTTTGCGCTTGCAGCGTCGCGATCTGTTGCCGCAGCAATTGCGGTTGCCGGTACAGCAACGCTTCCGGATCGAACTTCGGCGCCGCAGCCACTGCGACCGGCGTTTCGACCGCGGGCGCTTCATCCGGTTCGTCAGGCAGCAGCCACAGCCAGGCGTCCTGGCGCCAATACCAGGGCCCCGCGAGCACCGACGCCAGCACGAACACAGCCATCGATCGGCGGCCGATGCCGGTGTCGCGCGCCAGGTGCGTGGCGGCGCGGAACCATGCCATGACCACGCCCAGGCCGATCAGTATCTGCCAGGCATCGAGTTGGGCGTCCGTGGCGTTTGCCAGCCAGATCGGAACCTGCCCGGCGAGCGCGGACCAGCCGATGCCGATCAGCGCGACCATGCTCGCCAGCGTCAACCAGAGCGCCGGGCGTTTCATCACCCAGGACGCCAACCAGGACGCGACCAGCACGCACAGGAAGTAATTCGCGTGCGCGTGCAGGCCATCGGCGTAGAACAGCGCGCCGGGATCGGCATTGTGCCGGTCCTGGAGCGCGTACAGAGCCAGAGACAAGGCGCAGGCGAGCAGGAAGGAACCAAAGGCGACCAGGACCACCGGCGAGCGTGGCCGCCGCCAGAGCGCCAGGCTAATGGATTGGCGCAGGATCGCGTTGAATCGCCCGACGGCGCCCATGGCCATGGCTCAGGCCTGGATCGCGGCGAAGCTTTCGACGCGCGCGTGGCCGTGCGTTGCCGCGCCAGTGCGCGGGCTGGCGTAGTCCTCGTGGCGATCCACCAGCACGGTCTGCATGCCGGCGGCGCGGGCGGCGTCGAGTTCTTCGATCACGTCCGACAAGAACAGCACCTCGCGGCCATGCAGGTGCAACGATTCGCAGATGCGCCGGTAACTGTCCGGATCGCGCTTGCCGCCGATTTCGGTGTCGAACCAACCCGAGAATAGCGGTCGCAAATCGCCTGCGTCGCTATGACCAAAAAGCAGTTTTTGCGCGGGCACCGAACCCGAGGAGTACACGCAGAGTTGATGCCCGGCATCGTGCCAGCGCCGCAGGCTGCTGGCGGCGTCCGGATAGACCGG
>JANYBA010000168.1 GCA_025360985.1 Gammaproteobacteria bacterium
GCCAAGGACGAGGGCATCACCAACGCCTTCGATTTCCCCGGTTTCGTGCCGGCCTATATCCGGCCGCTGTTTTGCCGCGGCATCGGGCCGTTCCGCTGGGCGGCACTGTCGGGCGAGGCGTCCGACATCTACGCCACCGACGCCAAGGTCAAGGAACTGATCCCCGACGACGAACACCTCCACAACTGGCTCGACATGGCGCGCGAGCGCATCAGCTTCCAGGGATTGCCGGCGCGGATCTGCTGGGTCGGCCTCGGCGATCGCCACCGGCTCGCGCTCGCGTTCAATGAAATGGTTCGCAACGGCGAAGTCTCGGCGCCGATCGTCATCGGCCGCGATCATCTTGATTCCGGCTCGGTCGCTTCGCCGAACCGAGAGACGGAAGCGATGATGGATGGCAGCGATGCGGTGTCCGACTGGCCGCTGCTCAATGCCATGCTCAACGTCGCCGGCGGCGCGACCTGGGTGTCGCTGCACCACGGCGGCGGCGTCGGCATGGGCTATTCGCAGCACAGCGGCGTGGTGATCGTCTGCGACGGCACGGAAGCCGCCGACAAGCGCCTGGCGCGCGTGCTCTGGAACGACCCGGGCACCGGCGTCATGCGCCACGCCGACGCGGGCTACGAAATCGCCAAGGCCTGCGCGCGCGAACAGGGCTTGAAACTGCCCATGCTTTAGTGGCATATTGGCACCATATTTGGAGCTAAATATGGAACAAATCCTGTCCGACAACAGCGTCAGCATCAGCGAACTCAAGCGCAATCCGGCCGCCGTCATCGAGGAGGCCGGCGACGAAACTGTGGCGGTGCTGACCCACAACAAGCCTTCTGCATACCTGGTGCCGGCCGCGACCTACCGGCGGCTGCTGGAAAGGCTGGAAGACCTCGAGTTGGCAGATCTTGTCCGCGCTCGCGCCAAGGAACGCCGGATAAAGGTCGCGCTCGATGACCTATAGCCTTGCCTTCGCCGAATCGGCGTTGAAGGAGTGGCGAAAACTGGCGCCGCAGATCCAGGAGCAGTTCAAGAACAAGCTGCGCGAGCGACTGGAGCATCCGCACGTCGCGTCGGCACGGCTACACGGCATGCCGGACTGTTACAAGATCAAGCTTCGTGCTGCCGGCTACCGATTGGTGTACCAGGTCGACGACGGTGTACTGCTGGTCACGGTGATCGCCGTTGGCAAACGCGACAAGGGCCTGGTGTATCTTTCGGCTGCCGGACGCACGAAGCCAGGCTCGCGATGATCGCCAATATTTTCCTCTTCATCATGTTCTCGGCCGCCTCGGCGACCGGCGCCCCGGCGGCGGACCAGACCATGGAAGTCGGCATGCCGCCGGCGCAATCGGCGCCGGCGCCGAATATCCGGTTGGAGCATTTCCAGTACGTCATTCCCGGCGGCCGGCCCGACAGCGTGGTCGACTACGAGCAGATGCTGAAATTGCAGGAACGGATCAAGGCGGTCGCCAAGTCGGCGCTCGCGCCCAGCCAGTCGACCTTCGGCGTCCGGGTGATTTTTGCGCTGACGCCGGACAAACCGGCGCAGTTGCGGATGCAGGTTGCGCAGGCGCCGCCGGTGGAAGCCGCGCGCCTGAAGCAGTTCTACGACAAGGCCGGCGTGCTCAAGGATTTCCACTGTACGCGTGGGCTGGTGTACATCATGTTCGACTACCGGGTGTCGCCCGCGGCGGCGCATTCCGCGAAGCCGGGAGGCTGAATCGCCGTGACCACCCGGATTCTGCTTGTCAAAGTTCTGGACACGGGTCCAACTGGCGTCATGCGCCACGCCGACGCCGGCTACGAGATCGCCAAGGCCTGCGCGAAAGAACAGGGCCTGGCGTTGCCGATGGCGGAAACGTAAATACCTGTGAGGGCTTGCCAAGTGAGAAAAGTCCTGTTCGTGTTCGCTGCCTGTGTTGGATTGCAATCGCGCGTGGCAAATGCCGAACCGACGGTGGCCATCTCTGAGTGCGGCGAGGGCCCGCTGCTCGGTTTCGTTCCGGCGGATAGCGAAGTGGCTGCGCATCGGCAATTCCAACTGCCGGACCTCCTCTACCCCTACGGCATTAAGCGCGAAAACTGGGGTACCAATCTCACGCTCAAGATCGATGCGACCGGCAAGCCGGTGTGCTTCGTGGCAAAAAGTTCCTGGGACGTCAACGTGCCGCTTGATGACGATCGCAGGGCCGCTTTGGCCATCGTCAAAGACTGGCGGTACGAGCCCTTTTCCGAGAACGGCAAGCCGGTGGTCGCAATCGTGACCGAACATGTCGCGGAGCGAGAGGCCGTGGAACGACATGTTCCCCTGCCGGATGTCCCGTTGGGGCAAGTGCATTTCATGCTTTCTCGCTCTGGCTGCTTTGGGACCTGCCCCAGCTACAAGGTGGATGCCTACGGCGACGGCAGGGCCATCTACGCCGGCGACGGCTTCGTGGATGTCGTCGGGAAGCACGAGTACCGGATCCCGCCGGAAAACGTTCACAAGCTTCTCGAGAGCCTGAAAGAGAAGGACATCTGGTCCCTGCGATCGTCCTACGAAGCCGGCGTAACCGACAATCCCACTTTTGAAATTGTCATCGAACTCGGTGGGCAAACACGCCACATCGTCGATTACGTTGGCCAAATGGCCGGAATGCCTCGGGCCATCAGCGAATTCGAGGATGAAATCGACGAGGCGGCATCGTCCAAGTGCTGGACTAACTTGGGAATGGAGGCGGTGGAGAATCTGGTCTCCGAAGGCTTTCCCTTCAAGTCCAGCCAGGGCGCTGACCTGTTGGCTCGCGCCTTGGCGAACGAAGGTGGCACGGACGATGCGGCTATAACGAGACTGCTGGATCTGGGTGCGCCCATTTCGGGAGGGGACACACCAAGTGGTCCATTTTTGCGCGACTCCGGGAGTGCTCTGGAATCGGCGCTGCGCATGGGTCGAGTGGGACCGATCGGACCGCTAGTCGCCAGGGGCGCGTTGCAGACCAATGGCGTCCTCGATCGGAGGAAACTGGACTCGGCATTTCGAGCCGCGATCCAGGGTGGGAAACTGGAGGCCGTCCAAGCCATCTGGCAGGCGGGCGGCGATGTGCGTCCTGCCCTTGATTTCGAGGACCAGTATGAGAAAAGGCATGCCAAGGCGTCGGTGATCACGCTGCTTTCACATAACTCCTATTCGCGGGAAGAATGGGACGGGCTGGCAATCGCCAAATGGCTGGCCCTTCAAGGCTGCGACCTGAAGGCGAAGCGAGCGAGCGGAGATTCCTTGTTGCACATCGCGACCGACGCCGGCGACGTTGATTTCGTCAGGTACCTGTTGTCCGAGGGATTGAAGGCCTCCGAGCTTGGGGAGTACGGGCTGTCGGCGCTGGGAAGCGCGACGGACGAATCGATCGCGATGATGTTGCTTGAGGCCGGAGCTGATCCGGACGATTCGGAAGGAGATGGATTCGATTACCGCCGATTTGCAGTAGAAAGGCATTGGCAACGAGTCGTGGCTTGGCTGGACAGTAACCGTCGGCATCACTGAATCCATGACCCACCACGCCACCGGCACTTTCGACGTCAAACTCACGCCGCAACCGGGCGACAGCCCAGTCGGTCGCATGAGCCTCGACAAGCGTTTCCACGGCGATCTCGATGCGAATAGCGCCGGCCAGATGCTGGCGATCCGCAGTCCGGTCG
>JANYBA010000170.1 GCA_025360985.1 Gammaproteobacteria bacterium
CAACGCGTCGAGGACGACGACCGCGGCGAGGCCTGGTGGCCGCGCCTGCATTCCTTTGCCATCGGCCTGGAAGGCTCGCCCGACCTCGCCGCAGCGGAAGTCGCGGCGAAAGCGCTGGGCACGGTGCACCACGGCTTCACCTATCGTTTCGAGGAGGGCCTCGATGCGCTTCCCGATGTGATCCGCCACATCGAGAGCTATGACGTCACCAGCGTGCGCGCGTCCACGCCGATGTACTTGCTGGCGCGACGGGTCAAGGCGATGGGTGTGAAGATGGTGCTTTCCGGCGAAGGCTCGGACGAAATCTTCGGAGGCTATCTCTACTTCCACAAGGCGCCAGACGCGCGCGCCTTCCACGAGGAATGCGTGCGCAAGCTCGGCAGCCTGCACCTGTACGACTGCAACCGCGCCAACAAGGCGATGATGGCCTGGGGCGTGGAGGCGCGCGTGCCTTTCCTCGACCTCGAGTTCCTGGACCTGGCGATGTCGATGGATGCGGCGCACAAGATGGCCGGCAAGGGGCGCATGGAAAAAGCGGTGCTGCGCGAGGCCTTTGAAGGCGCGCTGCCGAAGGAAATCCTGTGGCGGCAGAAGGAACAGTTCAGCGATGGCGTCGGCTACGGCTGGATCGACGGCCTCAAGGCGCAGGCGGAATCTTTCGTCAGCGATGCCATGTTCGCGCAGGCAGCGCTGCGCTTCCCGATCAACCCGCCGCAGACCAAGGAGGCCTACTGGTACCGCGAGCTGTTCGAACGCGAATTCCCGGGCGAAGCCTGTGCCCGAACCGTGCCGGGGGGAAGTCGATCGCTTGCTCCTCCGCCGCTGCGATCGCCTGGGACGCGTCGTTCGCCGCCGCGGCCGATCCATCCGGGCGGGCGGTGGCTGGCGTGCACGTGGCGGCGGTGTGAAACCAATCATTCCTGCCTGACTCAATCCGAACATCCACTCGATTACCTCAAGCCGCGACCTGTTCGAAGGAGAAGGACGGCACATCGGCACGCTGGCTGGCATGTTCCATCGTCAATGCGCAGACTCGCCCTTCATCGTCGACATCGATCTGCGTGTTCTCATCCAGTTCCCTCGTCCCGACGATTCCGGCGGGGCGAAACTCGATATGGATCGTGTCGGTGTCGCGGAAGTATTTGATTTTCATGGGGAGAAGTCCCTGTCGAAGAACACATTGTGCACCGTCTCGCCGTCTTCCAGTAGCACTACCCTCAAGAACCTGCCATCGGCCTCGGGAATTTGCCCCCAATAGCGAATTCGCCCATCGGACTGAACGGAGATTCGCAATGGCTGCGCGATCACGCCTTCTATCCATTCCAGCCTGATCGCTGCTCGGTCTGGCCGTATCCGCGTTGCCTCGAAATATCGGGTGAATTTCATTGCCGCACCAATGAAGGACTATGCACGCGATGCTGGCTCCTAGGAGCGCCGCCAGGCACAGGCATTTGGCGCGATGGTTCGTAGGAAAATGCTTCGATCGCCTGGGACGCCTCGTTCTCCGCGGTGTAAGCTGCGTTCTCGTCCGGGAGGCCCGCGATGCGAACACAAACCTTGCTGATGGTCGCGGCGCTGTTCGCTGGCCCCGCCAACGCTGGCGATGCCAGAGTCGACGCGATTTACCCGGGCGTCGACGCGCTCTACATCGACCTGCACCGCAATCCGGAGCTGGCCTTCCACGAGACGCGCACGGCGGCGACGCTGGCGGCCCGGCTCAAGGCCCTGGGCTTTGAAGTCACCACCGGCGTCGGCGGCACCGGCATCGTCGCGCTCCTGAAGAACGGCCCCGGCCCGGTGGCCATGTTGCGCACCGAGCTCGACGCGCTACCCATCGAGGAAAAAACCGGCCTGCCGTTCGCGAGCAAGGCGACCTTCACCAACGACGCCGGCGACACCACCTTCGTTTCGCACATGTGCGGGCACGACCTGCACATGGCGGCCTGGATTGGCACGGCGGAGCTCATGGTGCAGCAGCGCAGCCATTGGCACGGCACCCTGATGCTGGTCGGGCAACCGGCCGAGGAGATCGTCGCCGGCGCGACCGCGATGCTCAAGGATGGCCTGTTCACGCGCTTCCCGAAGCCGGAATACGCACTCGGCGTGCACGACGAAATGAGCCTGCCGGCCGGAGTGATCGGCTATCACGCCGGATACTTCCGGGCCAATTCCACCGGTCTGGACATGACGGTGTACGGCAAGGGCGGCCACGGCGCCTATCCGCAAAACGCGATCGATCCGGTCGTCATCGCCGCGCGCATCGTGCTCGGACTGCAGACGATCGTCTCGCGCGAGAACGATCCGAATGACCCGGCGGTGATCACGGTTGGCAGCATCCACGGCGGCAGCGCCTCCAATATCATTCCCGACCAGGTGAAGCTGCAGATCACCGTCCGCTCGCTGAAACCCGAGGTGC
>JANYBA010000173.1 GCA_025360985.1 Gammaproteobacteria bacterium
GCGCAAGCCGCGCGTGAGCACGCCCAGCGTGACGCGCAGGCCCATCGCGAGGCGCAAGCCGCGCGCGAGAAGGCGCAGCAGGACGCGCAAGCCGCGCGTGAGCAAGCCCAGCGTGACGCGCAGGCCCAACGCGAGGCGCAAGCCGCGCGCGAGAAGGCGCAGCTGGACGCGCAAGCCGCGCGTGAGCAGGCCCAACGCGAGGCGCAAGCCGCGCGCGACGCCCAGGCAGCCCGCGAAAAAGCCCGGCACGATGCCGAGAGTGCCCAGAACCAAGCCAGCGAGCCGCCTCCGGCCGAACCGCCGCCGAACGCGAACGCCAACGACAATGCCAATGCCAATGCCAATCCCAATGCCAACGGCAACGCGAACGAGAATGCGAAGGGACATTGCGTAACGCCGGTGCAGATCGAGCGCATGAAGAAGCGCGGCATGACCGACGAGCAGATCGGCAAGTTCGCGCCCTGCCCAGTCGAACCGCCACCCGAAGAACCGGTGCCCGTGCCCCAGTCGTGATTCGCAGCCATGGAAAAGCCCGGCCGGAGAGATCCGGCCGGGCTTTCTTTTTCTACCTACTGGCTGCGAAACTCAGGCGGCTTTCTTCAAGGCCACCTTGCGAGCCCGCATCAGGTCGTGGCTCTGGCGCACTTGCGGCTCCAGGCGATCGAGCACGGCCAGCGCCGACGGTGCCAGGCTGCTGTCCTTGCGCGCCTCGTCGAATGCCTTGACCAGGCGATCCTCGGACTGGTCGAGCTGCGCGACGTATTGGTAATCCTTGCTGCCGGCCAGGCCGCGCAAGTCACCATAGAGCTTCCTGATTTCGCCGACCATGGTGCCGGTCTCGGTCGGCTGGTCGCCGCCGGACGCCTTGATTTCGGCCGACAGGCCGGTAACGATTTCGGCCTTGATCGTACCGATGCGGGCGAACAGATCCTGCAGTGCCGGATCGCTGACTTTGCCGGCGGCGTGGTGGTAAAACTCCTGGCCATCGCGGGCGATAGCGACGAGGTCGTTCAGAACTTGATTGCTGTGCTTCATCAGGTGTCTCCTTTTTTTACAGGAATGACCGACCGGGACGATGTGGAGCGAGCCGCAAGCCGCGGCGGTTCCGGTCGGAAGTACAACGACGGCAATGATGCGATGCGCGCCGGGAGTCTTGCTCCCGACACCACCCTAGTGGCGCGGCGATTAGCACGATGTTATTTCGCGCGCGCGATTTCGTTATCCGATAATCGCGTACAGATTGGGTAAGGGCTACGTTCACGCCCACGTTCATGTGACGCCACGGACGCGTCGCGGCCATGACTATCCGCACGTGCGCCGAGGGCCAGGGCATCCGTTATATTGGGCGGAGTCCCGATCGCACGAGGCTCGTCACGTGAACAAGCTCAATCTCGCCATCGTCTCCTTCTTCAGCCTGGCCTCCGTTGCCACCGCGGCGACCCATGGCATCGCCCCGGCCGACATGGATCGCAATGCCGCCGCGTGTAGCAACTTCTTCGACTACGCCAACGGCGCCTGGCGCAAGGCGCACCCGATCCCCGCTGACATGGATCGCTGGAGCCGGCGCTGGCAGTCCGGCGAAGTCAACAAGGAACACGTCCGCGACATCCTCAACGAGGTCTCGGCGCGCAGCGATTGGCCGGTTGGCAGCGCCGAACAGTTGTCCGGCGATTTCTACGCCGCCTGCATGAACGAGGGCGCGGTCGACGCGCTCGGAGCCAAGCCGGTCCAGCCCTACCTCGACGAAATTGCCGCGCTCAAGTCGCGCGCGGACGTGCAAGGCGAGATCGCAAAGTTGCACGGGCTCGGAGTCAATGTCGGCTTCAGCCTGTTCGCAGGCCAGGACCTGCACGACCCGACCCGGATGGTCGCGCGCCTCGGCGCCGGCGGCCTCGGCTTGCCCGATCGCGACTACTACCTCAAGACCGAGGACCGCTTCGTCGAGGCGCGCGCCAAGTATCACGAGCACGTCGCCAGGATGTTCGTGCTCGCCGGTTACGCGCCGGCGGCCGCCAACACCGCCGCCGCCCATGTCTTCGATTTCGAGAAGCGCCTGGCTACCGCCTCGCTCGACAACGTCGCGCTGCGTGACCCGACCCAGCAGGACCACAAGACCCGGTTCGACGGCCTGGCGACGATGGCGCCGGACTTCGACTGGGCCGCCTACTTCGATGCCGGCAAGCTGCCGCGCGCGGACGTCAATGTCGCCGAGCCGGCCTTCATCGCGGAATTCAATACCGAAATCGCCACTGCCCCGCTCGAGCAATGGCGCGACTACCTGGCCTGGCACGTGCTCGACACCGCCGCCGATTCCCTGTCCAAGCCGTTCGTCGAGCAGAACTTCGCTTTCTACGGCAAGTACCTCAGCGGCGCGACCACGATGAAACCGCGGGCGATCCGTTGCGCGCAGGCCACCGACGGCCAGATCGGCGAGGCGCTCGGCCGCGCCTACGTGCAGAAATATTTCTCGCCGGAAGCCAAGGCGCGCATGCAGGAGATGGTCGACAACATCCTGGCCGCGATGCACGACGACATCGAAAACCTGGCCTGGATGAGCCCGGAAACCAAGGCCAAGGCTCTGGCCAAACTCGCCGCCTTCAATACCAAGGTCGGCTATCCGGACAAGTGGCGGGAATACACCGGCGTGGTCATCGCCCGCGGTTCCTATTTCGACGACGTCGTCGCCGCCAGCCGCTGGAACATCAACGACAATCTGGCGCAGGTCGGCAAGCCGGTCGATCGCAGCCGCTGGGGCATGACGCCGCCGACCTCGAACGCCTACTACGACGCGTCGATGAACGAGATCGTGTTTCCGGCCGGCATCCTGCAGCCGCCGGCCTTCGACGTGAACGCCACCGACGCGGTCAACTACGGCGCGATCGGCGTCGTCATCGGCCACGAGGTCAGCCACGGCTTCGACGACTCGGGCGCGCAATTCGACGGCCAGGGCCGCCTCGCCAACTGGTGGACCGACGAGGACCACAAGCAGTTCGAGGCGCGCGGGCAATGCGTGGTCAGGCAGTTCGACGGCTATTTCATCGAGCCGGGCATCCACCACAACGGCAAGCTGGTGCTGGGCGAATCGATCGGCGACCTCGGCGGCGCCAAGCTCGCCTACCTCGCCTACCAGAAGTCTCGCGTCGGCAAGGGCCCGGAGCCGACCATCGACGGCTTCACGCCCGAGCAGCAGTTCTTCCTGGCCTGGGGCCAGTGGCGCGGCGACGAGATCCGGCCGGAGACGCAGCGCACCATGGTCCAGGGCGACGAACACCCGATCGCCAAGTACCGCGTCAACGGCCCACTCTCGAACCTGCATGAGTTCAGTGCTGCTTTCAGCTGCAAGCCCGGCGATGCGATGGTGCGGCCCGATGCCGATCGCTGCGAGGTCTGGTAATCTGCGGCTGGATTCCAAGGAGTCGCCATGCGCTCGCCACTTTTTCGCGTCCTGACTGTTGCAACCCTCCTGGCTTCGGCTTTCGTAGCTCCCGCGGCGACAGCGCAACTGGTGCGACCCATGGTTCGACTGCCGGTGACGCCCATGGTCCTGAACTTGCACAGGCGCATGACGGCGTTCGATCCGGCGGCCAACGGTTTCCGCTTCATCAACAGCTTCAAGACCGTCACCGGCGCCGCCGACATCACCACCAACGGCCTGTGCGGCGGCATGGTCTACACCGCGCTCGACTACTTCACCACCGGAACGCCCGTGCCGCGACAGAACTACACGCCGGTCAATGGCACGCGCCTGCAGTCCTATATCTACGATCGCCAGCAGACCTCGCTCAACAACGTCATGCCGAAGTGGGTTGAACTGCATTTCAATCCGGGCGGCGGCCGCAACCAGGAATTCTTCAACTGGGGCCTGCAAGGCACCGGCGGCGGTCGCCTGCAGGAGATCAAGACCGAAATCGACGCCGGCCATCCCGTGCCGCTCGGCCTGAAATCGCTCAGTGCCAATCCCGGCGAAGACCATGTCGTGCTGGCGGTGGGTTACGACACCGGCCGCTACCAGGGCGACCTCGGCGACTTCAAGGAAGACTTGAAGATCTTCATTTACGATCCGAACAACGGCGCGGTGACGAAAACGCTGTATCCGGTGGTCGGCGAGCAGAAATACTGCATCGATTATTCGGACGGCCCGCACTGCTGGCGCGCCTATTTCGTCATGACCGGGGCCTACAGCGCGAAAGCGCCGCCGGATGTCGGCACGGCGGGCAAGGAACTGGTGCTGAGTTTCCTGACCGGCGGCGACGACCTGCGCGGTGGCGGCGACAACGTATCGGTCGTGGTGAACCTGCGCAACGGAGCGCCGATCAGGGCCGACAACGTCAACCTCGGCCAGCGCTGGATCGACAACACCTGGCAGGACATCGGCATCGACCTTCCCGACTCGATGCAGCCCGGAGATATCGCCAGCGTCGATCTGGTGACCGCATTCCGGGGCGGCTTCGATGGCGACAACTGGAACCTCGACCGCCTGATCGTCCAGTTCCGCATGGCTGATGGCGGCAGCGCGGGTACTTGCGACCGGAACCCCGAGAGCAGGCCGCTGGTCCGCTTCACCGGCGATACCCACGTCTACTCGACGCCCTTCCCCTGCTCGGGTTGATGCCGCAGAGTGTCCTACGTTCGCTGCTTGCGTGGCCTCGCCTCCGGGGTCGAATACCCGGCTGACGTCGCGATGAACCTCGATCCGGTCGATGGCCGGCCGGTCGAGATGGTGCTCGACCTCGAACGCCTCGCGTCCGAGCAACCGGATGCCGCGTGGTACGAGCCCGCGCGGCGCGACCTATGGCGCTTTGGTGGCCTGATGGCGCTCGATGGCAATGACGCGGTCGACGCGACCTTCATTGCTGGCCTCGCGGCCGGCGCCACGCCGCTGCTCGAATACCCGCAGCAACCGGTCGCGAAATCGGCGGGGCTGCGCCTGCAGATGAAGGAGGAAGGCAAGGCGCATCCGGGCTTTGGCGCCAACCCGACGCAAAGTTTCAAGGACCGCGGCATGGCGATGGTGGTCGCGCAGGCGCGCCGGCTTGGCTTGACCCGGCTCGCGGTACCGACGCAGGGAAATGCCGGCGATTCGCTGGTGCACTACGCGCTCGCCGCCGGCCTGTCGGTGGTGGTGGCGATGCCCGAGGACACGCCGGCCCCGATCCTCAACAACGTCGCCGCCGCGGCCTTGCGTTATCCCGACCAGGTCAAACTCGAACTCAAGGGCCCGACCATTCGCGAAGCCGGCGCCCTGCTGAAAGAAAAATACGTCGCGCACGGCTATTTTTCGGTGGCGACCTTCCAGGAACCGGGCTGGCGCATCGAAGGCAAGAAATCCCTGGGCTTGGAACTGGCCGAACCCGCGCCGGGCGCGACGCGCTGGTCGCTGCCCGATGCCGTGATCTACCCCACCGGCGGCGGCACCGGCGTGCTCGGCATGTGGAAGGCCTGGGACGAATTGCAGGCGCTGGGCCTGATCGACGCGCGCCGGCCGCGCATGCTCTGCGTGCAAAGCGCCGCGACCACGCCCCTGGTGCGCGCCTTCGATTCGGGCGCGCCCGACACCACGCCTTTGCCCAGTGCCGGCACGCTCGCCTACGGGCTGAACGTGCCCGGTGGCGTCGGCCATTTCCGCGTGCTGAAAATCATCCGCGCCAGTGGCGGCGCCGCGGTCGCGGTCGAGGAAGACGCGCTGGCCGCCGAACTCGCGCGGGTCTGGCGCGAGACCCGCTGGTGGATTTCGCCCGAGGGCGCGGCCTGCCTGGCCGCGCTGCCGCAACTGCTCGATCGCGGCTTGCTCAAGCGCGGCGAGCGCGTGGTCGCCGTCAATACCGGTTCGGCCGAGAAATACCTGCCGGCCCTTCGCCACCTGCTGGATTGACTCCATCCGCGCCAATCCGCGGTCTTGTCGTTTACAAGTTGCACGCGTGACCGCGACAGCGCTCACCAGTGCTTGGGCAGTTCCTTGGTGATCACCATGCGCCGTTCCTCGCCCTTGGCCAGGAAGCCACCGCGCGTCAGTTCGCGCAGAACGTGGTTGATCATCTCGCGGGTGGCGCCGACGCGATCGGCGATCTCCTGCTGGGTCAGGGTCGGCGGGATGACGCGGATGTCGCCCTCGTGCACGGCGACTTCGTTGAGCAGCACGACCGTGCGTTCGTAGACGCCGTCCAAGGCCAAGGCCTTGAGCTGCTGGGTCGCATGGCGCAGGCGCTCGATCAGCTTCAGGGCCAGGCATTCGGCGAATTCCGGATAGGCCTTCATGAAGCTGCGGATCTCGGCGTGGTCGACGACCACGCATTGCGACGCCACCACCGCCTTCACCGAAGCCGACCGCGGTCCGCCATCAAGGAGCATCTCGCCGAAGAATTCGCCCGGCGCCAGGAAGTTGTAGATCAACTCCCGGCCCTTGGCGTCGCCGGTGAAGACCTTCAATTCGCCGGTGACCAGGATGTAGAGCGAATCGGAGACCGCGCCCTCGGTAATCAGCCGCTCGCCGCGGGCGAAACTCCGCAAGTCGCCGCGCGCGATCAACTGGGACAGTAGTTCTTCGGATAGCTGGCTGGAATGTTCTTGCGTCATGTGCCGGGCGATGGTGCGCAGGGGTTGGCGGTAGCAGGAAACATATCGCACTCGGGCGCCTTCCGGGGCCACTGGCACGGTGTGAACAATTTACGTTGCGCCGGCGCCCATCCGGTGCTCCCATGCACGATACGGCGCGTCACGGCTCCTCGAAACGGGGGTGACAAAGTCATGGCCAGGAAGCAGGCAAGCCCAACCAGGGCAGCCAGGAAAGGGCATTTCGCCGAACGAATCTGCAATCTCGTGCCGTCCCGCGGCACCGATCAGGATTGGGAGATGCAGAACGCTCTGGCGTCCGGCGCGCACTCTGCCCCGGCGGCGCTTCCGCCAGCGCTCGATCTGCGCCAGCCCTGGTGGAAGATCGGCAATCAACTTGGAACGGGCGCCTGCGTCGGCTGGGCGACCGCTGATGGCGTGATGCGCTATCTCCTGGTCAAGGCCAATCGCCTCGGTCCCGGCCAACGGTTGTCGCCGCGTTTCATCTGGATGGCATCGAAAGAGACCGACGAATACGTCACCCGCCCGGAAACCTTCATCGAAGAAGCCGGCACAAGTTTGAAGGCAGCGCTCGACATCGCCCGCAAGTACGGCACCGTTCCCGACTCCCTGCTGCCATTCAAGATCGACACGCTGATGTACGTCGGCGACGAAAATTCCTTCTTTGCGACGGCGTCGACGCGGCGCGCCGCCAATTACTTCAACCTGCGCAAGAACCTGGGCCAATGGAAGTCGTGGCTGGCCGGTACCGGACCGATCCTGGCCGGCCTCAGTGTCGACCAGAGCTGGGACGAGGTGGCGACGGATGGCAAGCTCGACACTTTCCAACCCGCCACCGTGCGCGGCGGCCATGCCGTCTGCATCGTCGGCTACACGAAGGACCGCTTCATCGTTCGCAACAGTTGGGGGCCGACCTGGGGCGACAAGGGTTTCGGTTATGCCAGCGCCGCCTACATCACGGCGGCATTCTTCGATGAGTCCTACGGCGTGACGCTCTGACCATGGCCACGGTCGATTACCTGATGTCGGTGCGCGGCGTCCGCGCGGGGAAATTCACCGCGGAGGTCGGCCCTACCCGTTTCCTGCAGGTCCCGCCGGGCGCGGCCCCTTTGCCGGACCATGCCGGACCCGCTGGCGCCTGGTACAAGGCCGTGCAGTCTGCCGCGGAATGGCAGAACGCGCAGGGCGAAGCACGCGGCGACCTGCTTTTCATCGTGCACGGTTACAACATGTCCGAGCAGGAAGTCATGGACCGCCATCGCCGCATCAAGTCCGGCTTGCTGGCCTTGAACTTCAAGGGCGTGGTGGTTTCCTTCGACTGGCCCAGCGACAACCAGGCGCTCGCGTACCTGGCCGACCGCCATCGCGCCAAGCAGACGGCACTGAAGTTGGTGACCGACGGCATCGCCCCGCTCAGCGCCAGGCAAACCCCGGATTGCGCGATCAACATCCATGTGCTCGGCCACTCGACCGGCGCCTACGTCATTCGCGAAGCCTTCGACGACGCCGACGACAGCCAGCTGAAGCAGGCATCGTGGACGGTGAGCCAGATCCTGTTCGCGGCCGGCGATGTCTCGTCCGGATCCATGAGCGAGGGCAATGCCGGCGCCGCCTCGATCTACAACCATTGCGTCCGGCTGACCAACTATTCGAACCTGCACGACGCCGTGCTCGATATCTCGAACGTCAAGCGACTGGGCGTGGCGCCGCGCGTGGGTCGGGTCGCCTTGCCGGACAATGCGCCAGCGCGCGCCGTGAACGTGAATTGCAGCGACTACTACGTCGAGCTCGACGGCAGCCCCGCGGTGCAAGCGGCCGACGAACCGGACGGCATCGTCGGTGCGCGCAGCCATTCCTGGTATTTCGGCAACAAGATCTTCACCCACGACCTGTTCTGCACGGTGCTGGGGTTCGAAGCCGGCGTCGTGCCGACCCGCAAACGCGGCAACGATGGTCGCCTCCACCTGAGCCGCTAGGCCAGTTGCCCCGCACCACCCTCGGGATCGAACAGGGCAATGACAACGGCAAGCGGCACGGCGCGCTGAAGCGCGGGTCTAGCGCAGCTCGCGCCGCAGTATCTTCCCCACCGCCGACTTCGGCAGGCTGTCGCGGAACTCGACCACCTTGGGCTGCTTGTAACCAGCCAGGTGCATGCGGCAATGGGCACGGACTTCGGCCTCGGTCAGGCCGGGGTCCTTGCGCACCAACACCAGGCGCACCGCCTCGCCGCATTTTTCGTCGGGCATGCCGACCGCCGCCGCCTCCAGCACGCCGGGGTGCATGCCGACCACGTCCTCGATTTCGTTCGGATAAACATTGAAGCCCGAGACCAGGATCATGTCCTTGCGGCGGTCGAGCAGGAAGTAGTAACCCTGCTCGTCGACCCTGGCGATGTCGCCGGTGCGGAACCAGCCGCCTTCGAAAAACGCGTCACGGGTTTCCTCGACTTGCCGCCAGTAGCCGGTGGTCATGTGTGGGCCGCGCGCGCACAGCTCGCCCGGCTCGCCCGTCGCCACTTCGCGCCCCTGTTCGACGCGCACGGTGATCTCCACTTCGGCCAGGGCCAGGCCGACCGAGCCGACCGGGTTCGGGCCATCCCAACGGTTGTAGGTGATCGCCGCGCAGGTTTCGGACAGGCCATAGCCCTCGATCACGCGGCAGCCGGTCATCGCCTGCCAGCGTTCGGCGGTGCCGCGACGCAGCGCCGCGCCGCCCTGCAGGCAAAGTTTGAAGTGGGAATGATCGAGCTGGGCGAAGGCCGGCGAATTGAGCAAGGCGTCGTAGAGCGTGTTCACGGCCGAGAAAAATGCCGGCCGGTGCTGCCTCAGGGCGTCGACCAGGGCCGGGAAATCGCGCGGATTGCTCACCAGCGCCGCGTGGAAGCCCTGGGTGATCGCGAACAGCAGGTGGCTGTAGGCGGCGATGTGGTAGATCGGCAGGCAGATGAGCGTCGTGTCGACGCGTGGGTCGAGCAGGCGCCCGAAACATTGTTCGGCCGACGCGAGGTTGGCCAAGGGCGACGTATGCGCCAGGACCGCGCCTTTCGACAGGCCGGTGGTGCCGCCGGTGTATTGCAATTGCACCGCGTCGGCAGGCCGCGCCTGCGAGATCACGCGTGGCATGCGCCGGCCTTGCGCCAGGGCGATCGGCCAACGGACGGCGCTGGAGATGCGGAACGGCGCGATCGCCTTCTTGCGGTACTTGAGCGTGGCATCGACCAGCCAGGACTTCGGCCAGGGCAAGGGATCGCCGACGCGGGTGGTGAGCACGTGCCGCACGGCCGTGCCGGTCAGCGCTTCGGCGGCGACGGCGCCGAAGTTGTCGAGCACGATCAGCAGCGCGGCGCCGGAATCGGCGAGTTGGTGGCGCAGTTCGCGCACCGTATAGAGCGGATTGACCAGCACCGCGACCAGGTCGGCGCGCAATACCGCCAGCAGCGCCACGGGATACTGCAGCAGGTTGGGCAGCATGATCGCCACGCGCTCACCGGCCGCGAGCTTCAGGCCGTGGCGCAGGTACGCCGCCAGGTCCGCGCTTTGCTGGTTGATGTCGTCGTAGCTGAGCGTGTGGTCGAGGTTGCTGACTGCCGGGCGCTTGCCCCAGCGCTGGCAGGCGGCGATCAGCAATTGCGGCAGGGTCTGGCCCTGGTCGAAGGCGCGGCTGGCGAAATCGCTGAAATCCGGCTGCGCCAAGGCAGAGCGGACGTTGCTGCCGAACGGTTGGTCCATGTGGGCTACCCCTGCGTCGGCACCAGCTTAGCCCATGGCAAGTGCCCGCGCGGAAATGGTCCGGCTGCCGCAGCATCGCCGCCTCTCCGGGGAAAGGCGGCGATGTCGGTACGCCTATTGCTTCACTTCCTAGGCAGCGGCCTTGGCGGCATCGCGCTTGTCGGCCGCGGCCTTCTTCGCTGCGTCGAAGGCGGCGTCGGCGGCGTCATTGCAGGCCTTCTGATCGCCGGTCGGCAGGCCGTCGCAGCGTTCCTTCTCGACCTTGTGGTCGCCCTCGGCCTTGGCGATGTCGACTTCGTACGCCGCTTCGGCGTCGGTTTTCATGGCGTCGCCCTGGGCGTCGGCGACCATGGCATTGGCCTCCGTCGTTTCCTGGCTCACGTGGGCGTCGGCGTCGGCCTGCGCGGCGGCAACGTCGCTGCTGGTCTCCGCGGGGGTTTCCTGTTTGTTGCAGGCGACGAGCGCCAGTGCGCAGGACATGGCGAGCAGGGTGGATGCAGTTCTGTTCATGGCAGCTCCTCGGGGGGAAGGTTGGGTGGCGATGCAATGCGGGCGGTGATTGCCCGAAGGCGTTTCTACGCTGCGGTTAATTAATCGAACGGGAACCGATTGTTCAAAAAAAGTTCCTGCCATTGCCCGTTCACGATTCCAACTCGTGCCTGAACCCGTCCGCGACCGATTACGGAGCGTTCAGAACCACGTGTGTAGGTTCGGTGGCGTCACCAACAAGCGAGGAACGCGCCATGACCCATAGCAACGAAGTACTCAACGACCTGATGACGGCCACCCGCGACGGCAAGAACTTCTACGAGCTCGCGGCCAGCGAAGTCGCCGACAAGGAACTGAGTGAGCTGTTCACGCGCATCGCCAAGGTGAAAGCCGACATCGCTTTTGGCCTGGCGGCGGAAGTCCGCGCCGAAGGCGACACGCCGGTCTATGACGGCAACTGGAATGCCGAGATCACCCGCAATTACCTGGAAGTTCGCGCCGTGCTCGGCGACAAGGACTACACCTACGTCGCCCAGCTCGACCTGGCCGAAGCCGACCTGATCGAGGAATTCGACAAGGCGCTGGCCGACCCCAGGACCACGCCGCATGCCCGCGAGGTGATCGCCCAGTACCTGCCGGAAATCCGCAGCTGCCACGTGATCATGGACGCCAAGCGAGCCGAGCTGCGCGCCGAGGCCTGATCCTTGGACCTGGACAGCGAAGGGGCCCCGCGGGGCCCCTTCTTTTTGCGCGACGTGAGCGATCAGCCCTTGGGCTTGCTCTGCTTGTCGATGCGATCCTGGTAGAGCATGTTGCCGAGCAGGACGTTGACCAGCCCGCCGTTGGCGCCGTCGCCGCCACCGGCGACGATGTCGGGCACGATCTTGATGCCGCCCTTGGCCAGGGCTTCGGCGACCTGGACGACGGCGAAGTTGCCCGCTTCCATCGACGAGACCTTGAGCCGGATCACCTCGGCCTCGGCGCCACCGACCGCCTTGATCTTGGAACCTTCGGCGTCGCCGACGGTGCGCAGCACGGTGGCGTCGGCTTCGGCATTGATGGTCTTGGACTTGGCGCTACCTTCGGCGAACTTGACCGCGGCATTGGCTTCGAAGCCGGCGATGGTGACTTTCCGTTCGGCGTCGACGACGCGCGCCTGGGTATCGGCCAGGGCGGTCGCCTGTTGCAGTTCCTGGCGCACGCTTTGGGCCTGGCGCTGGGTTTCGTAAGTGACCTTTTCCTGCTCGGCGATCTTGCGGTCGGTCAGGGTGCGCATCAACTCTTCTGGCGGCACGATGTCGCCGATCAGGGTGTCGACTGCACCGACGTTGTATTCGCGCAGCGCCGCGCCGATCGCGTCGCGCGCCTCGGTCTGGCGCAGCGACCGATTCTTCAGGAACTCGATGATGTCGCTGCCTTGCGCGGCGTTGCGGAAGTAGTTGCCGATGGTCGGCTCCAGTACCTGCGTAACCAGCGCGCTCATGTCGCCGAAACGGGCGATCACCTTGGGCGCGTCGTTGCGCGGGATATGGATGATCTGCGAGACGTCGAGGTTGAACTTGAAGCCGTCGGCCGAGCGCACCGTGATTGTCGACAGGTTGGCGTCGAGGCGGTGCGCCTCGGTCTTGCCGGTCGCCCAGTTCAGCACGACGTTGGCGGTCGGCACGTTGACCACCTTGTGCGTGTTCGGGTTGATCGGGTACTTGCCGGGATCGAGCGGATCGACCCAGACGCCCTTCTCGCCGCGCGTCACCAGGTTGCCGTGCTTGAAGGTATCGCCGGTGACGTCCTTGCCTTCCTTGCCGATGTAGGCGATCACCACACCGACGTTGGCGATCGGCACGGTGAACATCTCGACTACCTCGACCGTGGCGAAGCGCGGGTTGAGGAAGTAGCGGCCGGCCAGCAGCACCTGCTCCTGCAGGCCCTTGGTGCCGCCGTTGGCGATGAACTGGTCCGGGTCCTGGAACATGTTGTGGCCGGCGATTTCGCTGCCGGCGATCTCGCCGGTCGGCAGCGGCGTGCCTTCCTTGGTGGTGACCACGCCGATCTTGTTTTCGGGAATGTCGAGTACCTCGTCCAGGCGCACGTCGAACAGGATCGGGTTGATGCGGTAGTTGCCCGGCGGAATGATCTTCATCTGCGGGCCGCGCTCGCCGCCGCCGGCGAAGAAGGCCTTGGCGTCCTGGTAGGAATCGCAGGCGACGCCCTTGGCGATGACCCGACCGACCGGCAGCGGGTCGCCGTCGTGCGCCTCGACCACGCCGAGCTTGCCCTGCGGGATCTCGGTGGCGTTGGCGAGGGCGACGGTGAACAGCAAGGGGTTGACGCGATAGGTGCCGGGCGGGATCACCTTCATTTGCGGGCCGCGCTCGCCGCCATTCTTGAGGAAGGCGCGGGCGTCCTGGAAGTAGTTGCAGTCGATGTCGCGGGCGATCACCCGACCACTCGGCAGCGGTCGGCCGTCGCAGGATTGGACCACGCCGATCTGGCCCTGCGGGATGAGCACGAACTTGACCAGCTCGATGGTGTACTGCCACGGCCACAGGCCCATGTGCAAACCGGGCGACAGCGTGTCGGCCTGGTAACCGGCTTCGCCTTCGAGCGCGACGATCTGGCCGTCGGGCAGGTTGCGATGGCTGCCGAAGATGACGAACTTCTTCGTCACCGTGCCGATGCTGTCGTCGGGGATGATGATGATGCCGAAGACCCAAAGCACGGCCCGCCAGAAGATCAGGACGAAGAGCACGGCAACGATGCCGGCGATCATTGCCGGGTGTTCAATAACGTAGTCGAGGTTCACGGAGTAGCTCCGAGGATGGGATGGGTGTTGCGGCACAATTATCCCATGATGGAGGCATCGGAAAGCGCGTGCGCGACGAATAAATATTCGCGCGCAAGTACTTGATATTCGTGGTGGAAATCGCTGGCCGTCGCCGGTCGCTTTTCGCGTTTTATGCCTTGAGAGGCGCTAACGCCGGCGCGCCTTGTCGATGTCGTCGGTCAACTTCCTGGCGCCCTGGTCGATGCCGCCGAGGACCAGGTTGCTCACCCCCAGCCAGGCGTGCCAGTAGCGCAGTTCCTGCAGCAAGGTCGCGTCGCCACGGTAGGTCGCCAGCAAGGCGCCGGCCTCGGCTTCCGGGATCGGCGACGGGCAGTCAACCAGCTTCTGGTCGACTTCGGCGAGTTGGACGAAGCAATGCGTCCAGATGTAGTCCTGCACCGCCGACGGCGTCAGGCCGCGGACATGCACCCGGTACTGCGGATCGTGGCGAAGCAAGTTGGAGGTGATGCCCGAGCCGCTGATCTTGTAGTAACCGGCCAGGCGTTCACGCAGGCTTTCGTCGGCGATCAGGCTCATCTGGCCGGCGTCGCGAAGCTCGGTAAAGCTGGTGTCCTGCAATTCGAACGGGAAGATCTGGCTGGACTGGTACCAGGCCAGCACGGTCTTCCAGGCCGAGCCCTGGGCCAGTTCGCCGCGTTCGGCATTGGCCAGGGCCTGGGCCTGGTAGTTCAGGACGACCCTGTAGAAGGCGCGCGTCGAGACAACCCGGCGCATGTCGGTGCCGAGGTCGGAATGGATGCGCCGGTAGTAGTCCTGGGCGCGGGCGCGATCCTGCCGATCCTGGTTCCAGTTGCTCACTTGCAGCGCGATCAGGATGCCGGCAATGACGATGACCAGTTCGATCAGTGCCGCCAGCCAATCGTGCTCGCGCAGGCGGTTGGTGAGTTTCGACAAGCTCATGCACATTCCCCCGACCGGGCCACGCCGGCCCGATTCCCCTGCGCGCAGGATAGACGAAGGCGTGCGCCGCGGGTTACGCGCAGGGGCGATGCTTGCGCACGAAGCCGCGCAGTGGCTGCCGCCGCGGCTGGTTCCTGGGGCGGCGCAACCAGCCGACCACCAGGGCGAAGCACAGGAACAAGACGATTTCGAAACTTTCGCGATCCATAGGCCGACAGGGTCTCGGACTCGAGGATGTCTTGCTCGGCTGCGGTCAGCGCGCGCGGCAGGATCTCGCGGAAATACTGGACATCGGCCTGCGCCTGCGCCTGCAGGATGCCGTCGACCGCGCCGACCAGGGCGATCAGGTCGCCGACCGCGGCGTCGCATTCGGCCGGCGACAATAGCGCGTCGATGCGCCGCCACTCCATTTCGTCGAGGATCGCGTGCTGCGATTCCTCGCGCCAATGGAACAGGAACACGTCCTTGTACAACTCCGACAGCGAGTCGTCCGGTTCGATGCTCTCCCGGTAGTGTGCCTGGGTGAACAGCTCGATGTGGCAGGTCAGCGCCAGCACCGCCCAGGTGCTCTTGCCGAGCACGGCGTGGGCGACGGCGTTCGGGTCGGCGGCGTGGCGATAGCCGGCGGGCATGGCGGCGCGGATCAGGGCCTCGATGCGGCGGAACAACACCTGGTGCTTGAGTTCCTCGTCGCTGAAGCGCACCAGCGCTCCCAGCGCCGACTGGGCGCCGAACCAGTGGTCCTCGCTCAACTCCAGCACCTTGGCGTTGATGAAGCGCTCGACCAGGCCAAAGATATTGGCATAGGTGCGGCCCTGGATCTGGCTCATCAAGCGCCGCTCGCCGGCGTCGGCCAGGCTCGAACGATCGAGCCGACTCAGGCCGTCGGGCAGGAACTTGTTGTCGAAATTGAAATGGCGGCCACGGATCACGTCGCGCTCGATGTCCCAGCGGATGCGCTTGGAGACTTCGACGATCTTGGCGTAGCGGCTGGCTTCGGGTGTAGCGACAGCGGTGTCGATTGCAACGGCGTTCACGGGTGTTTCCTTTGTCGATGGGGATGGAATTTCAGCGACGCCGTTGTTCCGGCGCACGGCCTATCCCCGCTCCACCCGTCGTCCTTCCGATTCGTCCAAAACTCCGCAAACCGCCTCAAGCTGCGACTTGTTGCCCCTGCTTACGCCGCCACGCCGCCGGCGGCATGCCGACCAGGCGCTTGAAGGCGCGACCAAACGCCGCCTCTGAGTCGTAACCGTGGCGCAGCGCGATCGACAGCACGCTGGCCTGGCTTTCGCGCAGCATCCGCGCCGCCAGTTGCATGCGCCACTGCGCCAGGTACTGGATCGGCGGCAGGCCAACCAACGCGACGAACCGCTCGTGCAAGGCCGAGCGCGACAGGCCGACATGGTGGCCGAGCTCGTCGATGCTCCAGTCGGCCGACGGATTCTCGTGCATGAGCGCCAGCGCGCGGCCGACGAAGCGGTCGCGCAATCCCGCCAGCCAGCCGGTGGATTGCTCGGACAGGCCGTCGATGTGGCGGCGGATGGCATCGACGAACAACATCTCGCTCATGCGCTCGAGCAAGGCTTCGCTGCCGGGCCGCCGGCTGCCGGTCTCGGTGGCCGCCATCTGGGCGAACTGCGTGCCCCAGTGGCCGCCATCGCCGGCCGGCAGGTGCAGCAGGCGCGGCAAGGTCGCCAGCAGCGGGTTGAAGGGCCGTTTGTCGCAGCCGATGAATCCGCACACCAGGGACGTCTCGACTTCGTAGTCCTTGCCTGGCTCGCCGCCGCACGACGGCGGCACCGGCATCGCCATGCCCTGCTGGGCCACCCGGAACGGCCGGTTGTGCATCTTCATCTGTTCGATCCAGTCCACGCGTTCCGAAGCGCGCATGCCCGGCGCGCTCGATACGACGTGCGGGTCGCCTTGCGAGAGGATGACGATATCGCCGCGCCCCAGGCGCAAGGGCGGCTCGCCCTGGACCGCGATCCAGCATTCGCCGCGCGTCACCACCTGGAAATCGATCACCTGGTCGACCCCGGGCATCACCATGGCCGCGACCTCGGCGCCGCCCGGCGCGTCGGCGAGCCACTTGCCGGCGCAGGACAGGTCGAAGAACAGCGCGCTTCGCAGGCGCACGGTGCGCAGTACGTCGGAAAGAGTGTCCTGGCTCATGGCTCCGCCTTTTGGGGGGAAAGTCACCCCGGCGCCAATTCTGCAACGTCGCCGCCAGCGCCGCCATGCCGGCGCCGCAATTGCGGAGGCCGGGACGAATCGCGGGGAGTTTCGGTCAAGCCACGGCGGGAGGCGCTGTCGACAATGGCCTCCACCCCACCCTACCCGGAGCCGCCATGTCACTGCCCGCCGAAATGTCCACGCTCATAGCCAAACCCCAGCCCGACTTCATCGCCGTCAAGAAACGCCAACAGGCGACCTGGGCCAGCGGCGATTTCGCCGTGATCGGCACGACCCTGCAAATCGTCGGCGAGACCCTGGCCGAAGCCGCCGACGTCCGCGCCGGCGAGAACGTGCTCGACGTCGCCGCCGGCAACGGCAACGCCAGCCTCGCGGCGGCGCGCCGTTTCGCCCACGTCACCTCCACCGACTACGTGCCGGAATTGCTCGACCGCGGCGCCGACCGCGCCCGTGCCGAAGGCCTGAAGATCCGCTTCGAAGTGGCCGACGCCGAAGGCCTGCCCTACCACGACGCTTCCTTCGATGTCGCCCTGTCCACTTTCGGCGTGATGTTCACGCCCGAGCACGCGCGCGCCGCCGGTGAGCTGCTGCGCGTGGTCCGCCCGGGCGGCCGCATCGGCCTGGCCAACTGGACGCCGGAAGGTTTCATCGGCCAGTTGTTCAAGGTCATCGGCCGGCACGTGCCGCCGCCGGTCGGTGTGGAGTCGCCGGCGCTGTGGGGCACCGAGCCGCATATCGTGCGCCTGTTCGGGCGCCAGGCCGTCGATATTCGCTGCCAGCGCCGGCTGTTCAACTTCCGCTACGAATCGCCGGGACACTGGCTGCAGGTGTTCCGCGACTACTACGGCCCGACCCTCAAGGCCTTCGCCGCGCTCGACTGCGCCGGCCAGGAAGCGCTCGAACGCGACATCAGCGCGTTGCTTGAGGGCATGAACATCGCTGGCCCGAACTCGCTGGTGGTCCCGGCCGAGTACCTCGAGATCGTCATCGTCAAATAGGGATTCGAACCTGGAGACGTGCCATGACCTTCCCGCTCTGGATGCTGCTCGGATTCGCCATGTGGACCGCCGCGATTCTGGTGTTCGCGATCGGCTTCTACCGGTTCAGCCGCATCTTCACCGGCCGGGCCGGCATGGCCTCCTTCCCCGCCGACGGCCGCGAAGGCGCGGGCTGGTACCAGCGGGCCATGCGCGCGCACGCCAACTGCATCGAGAACCTGCCGCTGTTCACCGTCGTGGTGTTCGCGCTGTACGCGAGCGGGATTGCCAGCCCCGCCACCGACGCGCTGGCCGGCGTCGCCCTGGCGGCGCGCCTTGTCCAGTCGCTGGTGCACATCTCGACCGAGCAGACCGACCGGGTCGTGACCGTCCGCTTCACGTTCTTCTTCGTGCAGCTGGCCTGCTTCGTCGCCATCGCCGGCGTGGTCGTCGCCCACGCCCTCTGATTCAAAGGGGGCGTCAGCGCTTCAACAGGTTCTTGAGGTCGGCGAACGGGTTGCTGGTCGCAGCCGCCGGTCTTTCTTCCGCGTCCAGGGCGCTGCCACCGGTGTGATCGACGTAGCGCGAGTGCTCGTTGTCGTGGCAATACACGCACAGCAACTCCCAGTTGCTGCCGTCCGGCGGGTTGAAGTCGTGGTCGTGGTTGCGGTGGTGGACGGTGAGCTCGCGCAGATTGGCGCGGCTGAACTCGCGGCCGCAGCGGCCGCAGACCCACGGGTAGAGCTTCAGGGCCTGCTCGCGATAGCCCTGGTCGCGGCGCAGGGCATCGCGGCGGGCGTCGGCAACGATCCGGTCGAGCTTGGCGTGGTCGATGGGTTTGTCGGTGGGCATCTTTCGGGTCCGGCTTGGCCAAGGATACTCGGGGGTCCACTGCGCGCGCCGTCACGGCTTTGGTCCGATCTATTCAGCTAGCTTAATCCCACCTGATCGCTCTCGTTATTAAATTTGCCGAGCGCTGGAAACGGACCCAGTATTCACGCAATCCCTGAGCAATGAAGGTCCCTGCCATGAAACGCATTTTCCAGATCGCCCTGGTCGTTGCGATCGCTTCCGCCTCCGGCCTTGCCGCGGCGCAGTCTTCCGACAACTACTACGATGATGGCCAGTCCGACTACCAGTCGAACAACGGCGACGATTCCTACGCGATCAATGGCAACGACGGTGACCGCGACGATGATCGTGGCGACTATCGCGACAGCTATCGCGACGGCTATCGCAACGACGACCGCTATGCCGATAACGACCGCGATCGCGACGATCGCTACGGCTACGACGACAGCTATCGCTACCACGATCGCTACCGCCACGACGACCGCTACTCCTACCGCGACCGCGATTGCCGCCGCGACTCGGCGGCCCCGATCGTCGGCGCGGTGATCGGCGGCGTGATCGGCAACCAGTTCGGGCACGGCCGCGATCGCGACCTCGCCACTGTCGCCGGTGCGGGCCTGGGCTACGCGGCTGGCGTCCATGCCAATGACTATTGCTACAACTCCAACCGGGGCGACCGCTATGGCTACGGCGGCTACGGCTCCGGGTATGGCTACGGCTCCGGCTATGGCTCCGGCTATGGCTCCGACCATGGCTACGGCCACCACAGCAACCTCCACATCAGCCTGATCGGCTACCTCGGCGGCCACCATCACCACCATTCGAACTGGGACCGGCACCACTACTACCACCACTGAGGTCGCTCCCGACCCGACACGAAAAGGGGCCCCGCGGGGCCCCTTTCTTTTTCCGGATTCGGCACATGCGCCCTGCCCGGGTTAGGTGTATATCTTGGCTTGGAATGACCCAAGGAGGCCTCCCATGAAACGCCTTTCCCACCTCACCATCGCGCTGTTCGCCGCGCTCGTCGCGTCCTCGGCCTGGGCCGCGGACAACACGACCGCTGCCGGCGCCAAGAACGGCGACCTTCGCGATCTCGACCTGCTCGTGGTCACCGGCGCCCAGCTCGACGCCGATACCAAGCGCTGGGCCGACGACGTCAATGCGGCGTCGGAGACCGGCCACAACAACGACGTCACCGCATTCGAGACGATCGTCGTCACCGGCGCCACGCTCAGCGGCGACACGCAACGCTGGTACTAGGCAAACGCTACTGGCGGGCTCGCTCGGCGAGCCCGGCTGGCAGTTCGGTCAGCGCTTCACCTGCTTGAGGTGCTCGATCCGCAGCTGGCGCAGCTGCAGGAACGCGTCGAACAATTCGTGCGGCTCGCCGGTTCCGACGGCGAGCGCGACGTGGGCGGAATCGAATCCTTCCAGCGCCGCGTCGTAGCTTTGCCAGCGGCCGTCGTCGTAGACCTGCACCCAGGCGTGCGGGTTGAAACTGTCCGTGTTGCCGGTGAAGCGGGCCGAATAGGCCATGCCGACGACGACGCGGGCCGGAATGCCCTGCGCCCGAGCCAGCGCCGCCAGCAGCACCGCGAATTCGGTGCAGTCGCCCTTGCCGGTACGCAGCGCCTCGACCGCATCGGCGTAGCCGACGTAATCGGCGTCGCGGTGCATGTTCTGGCGCACTTGGCTCTCGAGCTTGGCCATCCGTTTCGATACCGGCTGGTCGGCCGGACCCGCTCTGGCGGCGATGCCCTGCACGATGGGATCGTCGCTGCGCACCCAGGCGTTGGCGCGCAGGTAGGGCGCGAGCGACTGCGCGGTCTCCGGCTCGGCCTGCCCGCAGTCGCCGCAGACGATGACGATCGCCCGGTCGCCGGTCACCGCCACCGATTGCTCGCCGGTGGCGACAATCACCGGCGCCTTGCCGTCCGCGCGCACGATGTCGTAGCGCATCGGCTCTTTGGAAATGCGTTTGCGGATGTGGATCGGCGAAACGACGGCCAGCGAATGGATCATGTCGAAAGGCTTCGCGACCTTGCGGTCGCAATCGCCCGGGCACGGTGCCAGCTGCAGGGGCATGCCGCCAAAACTCATGTCCACGCGCAGCACGCGACCATCGCCGGCCAGCTGCCACTCCTCGTCGCCGGTGCGCGCGTCCAGACGCAGCGCCACGCACTGGGCAGCGCCGGCCAGCGCCGGATCTGGCGCGCAGGACTCCAGGTGCGACACCACCGGGCGCAGGCGCGAGGGATCCAGGTAGGCGAACTCGGGACCTGGCGTCCGGCTACCCGTGGCAGCAAAAGCGCGAATCCGCTCGGCGCGCATCGATGACAGCACCAAGCCGTCGGGCGCTCGCACCGACGCGACCGGCTGGCCTTCGGTGTTTTCCCGCCAGAACCGGCCATCGACCAGGGTGCCGCGCTC
>JANYBA010000202.1 GCA_025360985.1 Gammaproteobacteria bacterium
TGCCGAACAGACTTTCGACCAAGTCCACCGCCAGCAGGCCGGTGCGGTTGTGTTCGTCGAAGGCCGGGTTGAGTTCGACTATGTCGATCGAACCGAGCCGGCCGGTGTCGGCGATCATTTCCATCACCAGCTGCGCCTCGCGGTAGTTCGGCCCGCCGGGCACGGTGGTGCCGACGCCCGGGGCGATCGCCGGGTCAAGGAAATCCACGTCGAAACTCACGTGCACGTGGGTGTTGGCGTCGATGCCCTCGAGCGCTTCTTCCATCGCCCGGCGGATGCCGATCTCGTCGATGTAGCGCATGTCGTAGATGTCCAGGCCCGCTTCCTTGACCAGGCGCTTCTCGCCGGCATCGACCGAACGGATGCCGATCTGGCGGATGTCCTCGGCGCGGATCGTCGGCGCCACGCCACCGAGGCGCGTCAGCACGTTCGGGCCGATGCCGCACAGGCAGGCCATCGGCATGCCATGGACATTGCCCGAGGGCGTGACTTCATGGGTATTGAAATCGGCGTGGGCGTCCAGCCAGAGCACCCGCAAGGTTTTGCCGCGTTCGCGGCAATGGCGCGCGACCGCCGTGATCGAACCGATGCCCAGGCAATGGTCGCCGCCGAGCAGGATCGGCAGCTGACCGTCATGCAGGCTGGCCGCGACCTCGGCCATGACCAAGCGATTCCAGGCCACCACTTCGTCCAGGTGGCGATAGCCATTGCTGGGCGGCAACCAGGGATTGACCGGGCCAGACAGGTTTCCGCGGTCGACCACCGTCAGGCCGCGCTCGCGCAAGGCCTCGGCCAGGCCGGCGACGCGCAGCGCTTCCGGGCCCATCGAGGCGCCGCGGTGGCCGGCGCCGATGTCGGTGGGCGCGCCGATCAGCGCGATGGGTGGGAAAACTCGAGTCATGGAAATCCGGGGGTCGCCGATGCCCGAACGGCATCGCCTGCGGATGCTATCAGCGTTTCCGCGGCTGCACGTAGGTCGGGGTCGGCGGCGGGAACTCGCCGTCCAGGTAATACCAGCGACCGTCTTCGCGGACGAAACGGCTGATTTCGTTCTGCTGCTGCGCTGGTCCGTTACCGACCCGGAATCTGGCGATGAATTCGATCTTGGCCCACTCGCCGCTCTGTTGCTGGGAGCGCACGTCCAGGCCGAGCCAGCGCGTGCCGATGGTTTCGGCCAGGCAAAAATCCGGCGGCCGGGTCGATGGATGCCAGGTTTCCAGCAGATAGTCTTCCATCATCAGCACGTAGGCGCTGTACCGGGCGCGCATCAGTTGTTGCGCGGTCTCCGGCTGTTCGCCGTGGTGGAATCGACCGCAACACTCGGCATAGGGCCGAAGGTTGCCGCAATGGCAGCGGGCGATCGGGCTGGGCTGGGCAGGCACAGGCGGGGTCATGAAAAGGGAGGCGGCCTAGGATAGTAACCCCGGTCATCGCCGGAACAAGGTCTGGACCTGAACGAAAACTGTGGTGCCGGCACCCGGATTCGAACTGGGGACCTACCGCTTACAAGGCGGTTGCTCTACCAACTGAGCTATGCCGGCGTGGCGGCGATTCTAGCGCGCGCGGCGCGCCGACCGGCAATGGCGCGTGCTCATTGGCAGGGCAACGGCAGGGCCTGGAGCTTGGCGCCGGGGAGCACGTGCTGCCAATTGAACGACGCCGGGCCCGCGACGTCCACCCACCACTCGGGCACCTGCTCGGTGCGGGCGTCGATGGTCGGTTCGTAGCCGAGCGCGGCGATTTCGTCGTGGCGGGCGCGGGCATTGCCGAGGTCGCGGAACAGGCCGAGCGAAATCGTGTCCTGCTGGTCGCCGGCGGTGACCACGTAATAGTCGGTGACGCCGCGCGTCGACAGCGCCCGCGCCGTCGCCAGGGCCTGGGCGCGGGTACCGGCGGCCGGCAGATAGACGCGATAGCCGTGCAAGGCCACGGCCGCGACTTCGCGGAACTGGATGCGTCCGACCTGCGGCGTCAACAGGTTGATGGCCCGGCGCAAATCGGCCGGCGTGGCGAACGGCCCGAGACTCAGGCATTGATCGAATGCCGTCGCGGCGCCCGTTGCGGGTTCGACGTCGCGCACCGGCGGCGGCGTTTCGGATTCGCTGAGCATGACCAGTGGCGCGACGCCGGGTTCGGTCGCGGGCAGGCGCGCGGGCCGCGCGATCGGATGCCAGGCCCACCAGGCGGCGGCGCCGAGGTTCATGCACAGCAGCAAGACGAAGACGACGCGAAACATCATTCAGCTCCGTCCATTCCGCGCCAGGATCGCCAGGCCGTCGAGCACCAGCCAGGGCGCGTGTTCGACGGCGAACGGCAAGTGCGTTACGTGCATTCCGGCGTCGCCTCCCGACAGCAACACGCGCGGCGCGACGCCCAATCTTTGCTCGGCCAGGCGCCGACTGCGTTCGATCGCGCCGAGCACGGAGGCAAACGCGCCGGACGCCACGGCGTCGGCGGTGTCGTCGGCGAATTCGTGGACGTTGCCCGTTGGCAGCTGAAGTTGGGCGATGCGCTGGCCGAGGATCGCGCGCATCGCCTCCGACGACGGCGCGATCAGGCCGCCGAGGTGCTGGCCATCGGCCGCCAGCAGGTCGATGGTCAGCGCGCTGCCCGCTGACACCAGCAGGCAGGGTTCGTTGCCGCGTTCGCTGGCGGCAAGCAAGGCCAGAAAACGATCCACGCCCAGGTGCGCGGGCGTGGCATAGGCGATGTGCAGTCGTCGGCAGCGCGGCAAGGTGCGGGCGATCTCCACGGCGTAACCCAGCGCCCGCAAGGCGGCGATCGCGGCATCGGTCAAGGCCGCTGGCGCCACCGA
>JANYBA010000247.1 GCA_025360985.1 Gammaproteobacteria bacterium
GCCGCGCTCAAGCAGGGCGGCGAGCCGCTCTACGCCAAGGCCAGGCGCGGCGAAATCATCGAAGTGCCCGAGCGCGAGGTCGAGGTGCATTCGATTGAGCTCGAATCCCTCGCCGCCGATCATCTGGAATTGTGCATCGACTGCGGCTCCGGCACGTATGTGCGCAGCTTGGTCCGCGATCTTGGCGAAGCCCTTGGCTGCGGCGCGCATGTGCTCAGCTTGCGCCGGACCTGGGTCGATCCGTTCAGGCAAGCGCGCATGTTCGGACTGGACGAACTGCGTGAACTGGCCGGGCAGGGCGAGACTTTGCTCGACGCCTGCCTGCTACCGGTGACCGCGGGACTGGTCGGCTGGCCAGTCGTAGCGCTCGACGAGGCGCAGGCCCAGGACCTTGGCCACGGCCGTGTCGTGGACCTCTCGGTCACGGTCGGACCAGGACTGGTGCAGGCGCTTGATGCTGCTGGGCGCCCGCTGGGGCTCGCCGAAGTTGGGCCGGATGGCCGCCTGCGCGCCAAGCGGCTATTCCGCTGGGCCGCATCCTGAGCGGCCGCACGCGCCAAGTGCTTGTTCGGAAAGGGCTCTCCGGCTATACTTCTCCGGCTAAATACTCAGTAAAACCAAGCCAATCCCCAACCGGCGAGTCAGGCGGTGCATCGTCAGCAAACGATGTTCCTGCAGGCTTCGCATCAAGAGAGAACCAGCATGTCCATTGATACCAACAAAATCATCCAGGATTTCGGCCGCGTCCCCAACGACACCGGCTCCCCGGAAGTGCAGGTCGCCCTGCTGTCCGCGCGCATCGACCACCTGTCCGACCACTTCAAGACGCACAAGCAGGACCACCACTCGCGTCGCGGCCTGCTCAAGATGGTCAACCAGCGCCGCAGCCTGCTGGCCTACCTGAAGAAGAAGGACGCCACGCGCTACCAGACCCTGATCGAGCGCCTTGGCCTCCGTCGCTAATCCATTACCACCACGCGGCGCTGATGCGCCGCGTTTGTTTTAGGCGTTCCGAAAGGGCGCCGCACGTCCACGGCAGGGTGCCGCGGGCGCAGGCAGAAAGAATCGACTGAATAGGGAAGAAAATATCGTGGCGAAAATTACCAAGACGTTCCAGTTCGGGCAGCACCAGGTCACCCTGGAAACGGGCGAAATCGCCCGCCAGGCCAGTTCGGTCGTCGTCAAGATGGGCGACACCGTTGTTCTGGTCACCGCGGTGGGCAACAAGACCGCGAAGGAAGGCCAGGATTTCTTCCCGCTGACTGTCGACTACATGGAGAAGTTCTACGCCGGCGGCCGCATCCCGGGTGGCTTCTTCAAGCGCGAAGGCCGGCAGACCGAGAAGGAGACGCTGATCTCCCGCCTCATCGACCGCCCCTGCCGCCCGTTGTTCCCGGAAGGCTTCACCAACGAAGTGCAGGTCATCGCCACGGTGATGTCGCTGAATCCGGAAATCGACGGTGACATCCCGGCCCTGATTGGCGCGTCCGCCGCGCTGGCGCTGTCCGGCCTGCCCTTCGCCGGCCCGATCGGCGCCGCCAAGGTCGGCTACGCCGACGGCAAGTACATCCTCAACCCGACCGCCACCGAGCTGAAAACTTCGCAGCTTGAGCTGGTCGTCGCCGGCACCTCGAAGGCCGTGCTGATGGTGGAATCCGAAGCCGCGCTGCTGTCCGAAGACGTCATGCTCGGCGCCGTGATGTTCGGCCACCGTGAGCTGCAGGCCGCCATCAATGCCATCAACGAGCTGGTCGCCGAAGTCGGCGTCAAGCGTTGGGACTGGTCGGCCCCGGCCAAGAACGATGCCCTGATCGGCGCCGTTGCCAGCTCCGTCGGCAATCGCCTCAGTGCCGCTTACGCGGTCAAGGACAAGATCGAGCGTCGCGACGCGATCTCGAAGCTGAAGAAGGAAGTCGTCGGCGAACTCAAGACCCGCTGCGAGAGCGAGGGCTGGAACAGCGCCGACCTGGGCAAGGAATTCAGCGAACTCGAGTACAGCTCGATGCGCGCCTCCGTGCTCAAGACCCGCACCCGCATCGACGGTCGCGACCTGACCACCGTGCGCCCGATCACCGTCAGCACCAGCGTGCTGCCGCGCGTGCACGGCTCGGCGCTTTTCACCCGCGGCGAGACCCAGGCGATCGTCGCCATCACGCTCGGCACCGCCCGCGACGGCCAGATCATCGACCAGGCCGCTGGCGAGTACAAAGAACACTTCCTGTTCCATTACAACTTCCCGCCGTATTCGGTCGGTGAAGCCGGCCGCATGATGGGCCCGAAGCGTCGCGAGATCGGCCACGGACGCCTGGCCAAGCGCGGCGTGCTCGCCGTGATGCCGACCATGGAGTCGTTCCCGTACACCATCCGCGTCGTCTCCGAGATCACCGAGTCGAACGGTTCCTCGTCGATGGCCTCGGTCTGCGGTTCCTCGCTGGCGCTGATGGATGCCGGCGTGCCGGTGAAGTCGCCGGTCGCGGGCATCGCCATGGGCCTGATCAAGGAAGGCGAAGATTTCGCCGTGCTGTCGGACATCCTCGGCGACGAGGATCACCTCGGCGACATGGATTTCAAGGTGGCCGGTAGCGCCGATGGCATTTCCGCGTTGCAGATGGACATCAAGATCGACGGCATCACCGAAGAGATCATGAAGGTCGCGCTGGCGCAGGCCAAGCAGGGCCGCCTGCACATCCTCGGCGAAATGGCCAAGGGCCTGACCGCCCCGCGCGCCGAGCTGTCGGAATTCGCGCCGCGCCTGCTGACCTTGAAGATCCATCCGGACAAGATCCGCGAAGTGATTGGCAAGGGCGGCTCGGTGATCCAGGCGATCACCAAGGAAACCGGCACGCAGATCGACATCCAGGACGACGGCACGATCATCATCGCCTCGATCAATGCCGCCGCTGCGCAGGCCGCGAAGGCGCGCATCGAGCAGATCACCTCCGACGTCGAGCCGGGCCGCATCTACGAAGGCAAGGTTGCCAAGATCATGGATTTCGGCGCATTCGTCACCATCGCCCCGGGCAAGGACGGCCTGGTGCACGTTTCGCAGATCTCCAACGAG
>JANYBA010000260.1 GCA_025360985.1 Gammaproteobacteria bacterium
TGTGTGGCAATTTGCCACATACTCCCGCCATGGCCAAGAACGTGCGAGTTTCGGATTCGCTGTACGCGCTGGCCGAGTTCGAAGCTCGGCTGGAACAGCGCAGCATTGCCCAGCAGCTGGAGTACTGGGCCAGGCATGGCATGGCGGCGCTGACGGTCGGCAGCGTGCGCGTGGATTCGCTCGACGCCGCGATCGAGGCCACCCGCCGGCTCGACATTGCCGACGTCCGGGACGGCAAGCGCACGGCGGAGTCGCTGCACTTCATCCCCAGGTCGCTCGTGCAGGACGCCGAGCTCGAGTTTCCCGCGTTCTACAAGGCCTGAGGCGTGGCCAGAGCCAACGAAGCCTACATGCCGGCCGAGCTGGTGCTGCGGGTGTTGGCCAGCGCCGGCGAGGACGTCGTTCTGATCGGTGGCCAGGCCTTGGCGTTCTGGATGGATCGTTACGGCATTCACCAGCCCGGCGACCTGCCGGCGGTTTCGCGCGACGTGGATTTCTTCACGCGCGATGCCGCCAATTCCGCGCCTCTGCAAGCCTTCGCACGAGCCATCCGGGGGCAGGCCAAGGTACTGCCGCCGGAAGCCATCACGGCGCTGATCGGCAGCGCAATCGCCCAGGCCGGGGACGACCGCATTTACAACGTCGACTTGCTGCATACCGTGGTCGGTCTTTCGCGCGACGAGATCGAAAGAAACGCGGTGTCCGCCAAGATGCGCGGTGTCGACCACGCGATTCGCGTCATGCATCCGTTGCACGTGCTGCAAAGCCGGAATGCCAATCTGCACGAGCTCAAGGACAAGCAGAACGAACTGGGCCGACTACAGTTTCGGCTGGCGATCGAGGTGGCCCGGCGATTCCTCGAACTGGAAGTCGACCGGATCGAGGCGGCGACCGGCGCCTCGGAAGCTGCGCGGGAGCGCGCCATCTTCGACATTTTCGCGGCCGTGGACGAGTATTCCGCGGATTCTGCGGCGAAGAAGAATGCCGAGCGCTACGGAATCTTCCTCGCCGACGCGATTCCGGCATGGCGCATCACTTCGCCGGCCTTCTGGAGCAAGCAGTGGCAGTTCCTGCGCGCGCGCATGTCGCCGGCGTTCGCGGCGCATTGCGAACAAGAAAGGCCATCGCACTCATGAGCGCTCCTACAGGGACTTCAGCGGTTAGAATTGCCCCATGACCCCGATTTCCTTCGAGTTCTACCCGCCCAAGACCGACGAGCAGCGCGAGCAGCTGCGCCGCACCGTGCGCAAGCTCAAGGCGCACGCGCCGGAATTCGTCTCGGTAACCTTCGGCGCCGGTGGCTCGACGCTCAGCTACACGCCGGAGACCGTGCGCGAGCTGCGCCAGACCCACAAGCTCAACGGCGTGCCGCACCTGAGCTGCATGGGCGGGACCCGCGAGGAGATCCGTGAGCTGCTCAATCTGTACAAGGCCCTGGGCTGCGACCGCGTGGTGGCGCTGCGCGGCGACCTGCCCTCGGGCATGGCGCGCATGGGCGACCTGCGCTACGCGTCCGACCTGGTCGCGTTCATCCGCGCCGAGCACGGCGACCATTTCCGCATCGAAGTCGGCTGCTACCCGGAGATGCACCCGCAGGCCGAGGATTCCCTGGCCGACCTGCGCCGCTTCAAGGAGAAAATGGACGCCGGCGCGAACTCGGCGATCACCCAGTATTTCTACAATGCCGACGCCTATTTTCGCTTCGTCGACGACGCCCGTCGGCTCGGCGTCGGCGCGCCGATCATTCCCGGCGTCATGCCGATTTCCAACTTCAGCCAACTCAAGCGTTTCTCGGAAGCCTGCGGCGCCGAGATCCCGCGCTGGGTCGGCAAGCGCATGGCGGCGTACGGCGATGACGTCGACAGCATCCGCGAATTCGCCTCCGACCTGGTCGCGTCCATGTGCCGGCGCCTGATCGCCGGCGGCGTGCCGGAGCTGCATTTCTACACGCTGAACCTGGCCAAACCGACCGAGGCCGTGCTGTCGCGCCTGGACTGAGTCCGCGCTAGTCTGGCGGCATGTGGCGCGCCTCGCTCCTGCTCTTTGCGTTGTTCGTGCTGGTCGGCCTTGCCGCGCCGGCCCGGGCCCAGGAAGTGCACAAGTGCGTAAGCGCGGATGGCAGTTCCTACTACACCGATCGCGAGTGCGGCGACGTCGCCGCCTCCGAAAAAAAAGTCGTTGCTGCACCGCAAACCGCGCCGGCGATGACGCGCGGCCCGGGTTGCGCGCGTACGCCGGAAGACCTGGTGCAGGGCGTGCGCTCGGCACTGGAGTCGCGCAGCGGCAATCGCCTGGCGGACTACTACGACTGGCAAGGCGCGGGCGGCGCCAGCGCCTACGGCGTGCTCGATCGCCTGTCCCTGCTCAGCCGCGACGCCTTGCTCGACCTCAGGCTTTCACCCGCTCCCGCACCTCCGGTGGCGGGACGACCGGCTTTGCTTCCACATCAGCTGATGGTCGAACAGGGGCCGGCCGACGGCAACGGCGGTTCGCACGTGACCACCTTCGCATTGGTGGTCCACGCCGGCTGCTGGTGGCTGCGCTTCTGAAAGGGGTCAGATCCCTTTATTCACAGGTAGAATTCGACTTTCGAATGGAGCCCGCCATGACCCAGCGCTACCCGGATTTCATCTGGCACAACGGCGAGGTCAAGCGCTGGCAGGACGCGACCGTGCACGTGATGGCGCACGGCCTGCACTACGGATCTTCGGTGTTCGAGGGCATCCGTTGCTACGACACGAAGAGTGGCCCGGCGATCTTCCGGTTGAGCGACCACAACCGGCGCCTGTTCGCGTCGGCGCGGATCTACGAAATGCCGATCCCGTACACGCTCGAGCAAATCAACCAGGCCTGCCGCGACGTGATCAAGGCCAATGGCCTCGGCGCCTGCTACCTGCGCCCGATCGCCTACCGCGATCTCGGCGGTTTCGGACTGTCGGCCGATACCCCGACGTCGGTCGCCGTGGCGGCCTGGGTGATGGGACGCTACCTCGGCGATGACGTGGTCGAAGCCGGCATCGACGCCTGCGTGTCGAGCTGGCAGCGCTTCGCGCCGAACACCATTCCATCCGGCGCCAAGGCTGGCGGCAATTATCTTTCCGGGCAGTTGATCGCCCGCGAGGCGCGCCGCCTCGGATTCGGCGAAGGCATTGCCCTGGCCTCGACTGGCCTGCTGTCGGAAGGCGCCGGCGAAAACCTGTTCCTGGTCTTCGATGGCGCGCTGCACACCACCCCGGTCAGCGCGGCGTTGCTCAACGGCATCACCCGCAACACGATCATGACCCTGGCCAAGTCCGAGGGCATCGAAATCGTCGAACGCGACATCCCGCGCGAATACCTGTACCTGTGCGACGAACTGTTCATGTGCGGCACCGCCGCCGAGATCACGCCGATCCGCGCGGTCGACGGCCGCGTCATCGGCGACGGCAAGGCCGGACCATTGACGCGCAAGATGCAGGACCTCTACTTCGGATTGTTCGACGGGCGCACGCCCGACCCGAAGGGTTGGTTGGAGGCGGTGTAACGCCATCTTCCAACCATTCGCGAATCTACCGTAGGAGCGAATTTATTCGCGACGCTTTTGGCGACCGAAATCGCGCCGCATCCGATTCCCGTCGCGAATAAATTCGCTCCTACGAATTTTTGCCGGTTTCGCCGGTTTCGCCGATTGGCGCGTTTTACCCAAACACCAGCGTCGCTTCGGCGCCCAGCTCCTGGCGTGGCGCGATGCTGACCTTCCAGCCATAGAGGTCGCACAGGCGCCGGACGATCGACAGGCCGATGCCGCCGCCACTGGTGCCGCCGACGCCCGAGCCGCGGTAGCCGCGTTCGAACAGGCGCGCGGCGTCTTCGTCGCTCAGGCCCGGACCGGTGTCGGCGATGCGCACGCGGTCGGCTTCCACCACCACGCGTACCTCGCCTTCCTGGGTGTACTTGCAGGCGTTGCCGAGCAAATTGCCGACCGCCACCGCCACGGCCGCTTCCGGCGCAGCGACGACGACGTCCTGGCGGCCCTCGACGAACACCGCGATCGGCTTGCCGCCCAATTGCGCGCGATTGGCCTCGGCCAGGCCCATGCACAATTTATAAAGGTCGGTCTGGCCGCTGCCGCGCTCGTTGCGGGATAACAGCAAGAGCGCAGTCGTGAGATCCGTACATTGAACGGTCGCACGCTCGATCCGCGCCAGGCGCTGCCGGGTCTTGTCGGGCAGGTCCGGGTTCGCCAGCAACAATTCCGCGGCGCCGCGGATCACCGCCAGCGGCGTGCGCAGTTCGTGGCTGACGTCGGCGTTGAATTCCTGGTCGCGCTTGACCAGCGCGGTCATGCGCGCGGCGTAATCGTCCAGCGCCAGCGCCAACTCACCGACCTCGTCGGCGGCGAAGTGCGGCGCGATCGGCTCGGGGCTCCCGCGCCCGGACAGGTCGCCGACGCGGCGCGCCAATTCGGTGACCGGGCTGATCACCCGCGACGACAGCCAACCGCCGATCAGCCAGGCCAGGCCCGTGAACAGGAACACCGTGCTCGCCAGCGCGATGAGCATCTGCTGCTGGGTCAGTGCTTCCTGGGTGTAGTCGTAGCGCAGGTAGCCGACCATGTCCGGTGCGCGCTGCACGGCCAGCTTGTACTTCTTCAGGCGGCCGTTGGCGTCGTACTCCTCGAGGTCGTAGACGCCGCGGGGCAGGTCGCGCCAGGCGAACGGGATGCTGGCGCGGTCCGGCCGGTAGGCAAAGGCCTCGATCTGGCGGGTGAAGGTGAAGTGCGCGTCCGGCTGCGGATTGGCCCGCTTGAATTCGACGAAGTTGCTGGCTTCGCTCTGCAGCCAGGACTCGACCAGCGACCCTTCCAGGCGCGCGCGCAGGTAGATCGTCGCCAACGCGAACAAGGCGGTGAGGCCGAAGCCGAGCAGCAGGTAGGAAACGATGATCCGGCTGCGCAAGCGCCGCCGGTAGCGCGTGGATTCAAGCCGCGTCGGCATCTGCGATCCGGTAGCCGATGCCGTGCCGGGTCTGGATCAGGGCCTTGTCGAAAGGTTTGTCGACCGCCGCCCGCAGGCCGTGGATGTGCACGCGCAGGCTGTCCGAATCGGGGAGTTCCTCGCCCCAGACGCGGGTCTCGAGGTTGATCCTCGGCACCACCGAGGGCGAGGCTTCCATCAGCGCCTGCAGGATCTTCAGCGCGGTCGGATTGAGCTGCAGCAACTTGCCGGCGCGGCGGACTTCCAGCGTATCGAGGTTGAACTCGAGGTCGGCCACGACCAGGATGCGCGGTTGCGCGGCCTTGCCGCGGCGCGCCAGCACCTGCAGGCGCGCTTCGACTTCCTGCAGCGCGAACGGCTTGACCAGGTAGTCGTCGGCGCCGGAATCGAATCCGGACAACTTGCTGTCCAGGGAATCTCGGGCGGTCAGCATCAACACCGGCGTCTGCTTGCGGCCGACCGAGCGCAGGCGGCGGCAGACTTCCAGGCCGTCCATGCCCGGCAGGTTCAGGTCGAGCACGATCGCGTCGAAGTCGTTGACCACGGCCAGGTGCAGGCCGGTGACGCCGTCGGCGGCGTAGTCGACCGTGTGGCCGCGCTCTTCCAGGTAATCGCCAAGGTTGGCGGCGATGTCGCGGTTGTCTTCGACAACGAGAATGCGCATGGGCAGCTTTGCCTAGAGTAAGTTGATGATTGGATTCTGCCAGAGCCCATCGGTTCCGGC
>JANYBA010000265.1 GCA_025360985.1 Gammaproteobacteria bacterium
ATCGAAAAGGGGTCAGATCCCTTTTCCAGAAAAGGGATCTGACCCCTTTTCGGAGCTCGATCTTGGTGAAAGCATCGCCGTCTCCGGCGTCTGCCTGACCGTGGTCGAGTTCGATCGCGACGGATTTTCCGCCGATGCCTCGAATGAAACGCTCGCGTTGACGACATTGGGCGGGTTGGCGTTCGGCGCCCAGGTGAACCTCGAACGTTCGCTCACGCCGAGCACGCGGCTGGGCGGGCACCTGGTTTCGGGCCACGTCGATGGCCTCGGCCGCGTCGCGGCCATCCACGACGACGGCCGTTCGCAGCGCTGGCGCATCTCGGCGCCGAAGGCGCTGTTGCGCTATGTTGCCGCGAAAGGATCCGTGGCGGTGGACGGCGTCAGCCTGACCGTCAATGCCGTTGACGCCGAGGGCTTCGAGGTCAACCTGATTCCGCATACCGTCGCCAACACGGCCTTCGCCGCGACCGCGATCGGCGCGGCGGTGAACCTGGAAGTCGACATGATCGCCCGCTACGTCGAACGACTGTTGGAAAAGGGGTCAGAGTGAATTTTTCACTCTGCATCCCAACTCGGCGCAGAATACTCCCCATGAAAAACTTCACTCTGACCCCTTTTCCATGAGTTTCGCCCCCATCACCGAAATCCTCGCCGACATCCGCGCCGGCCGCATGGTAGTGATCGTCGACGACGAGGATCGCGAGAACGAAGGCGACCTGATCATGGCCGCGGAGTTGGTGCGGCCGTCCGACATCAATTTCATGGTCACCCACGGCCGCGGCCTGGTTTGCCTCGCGTTGACGCGCGAACGCTGCCGGCAACTGGCGCTGGCGCCGATGGTCAGCGACAACCGCTCGACCTATCGGACCAATTTCACCGTCAGCATCGAGGCCGCCGAGGGCGTGACGACGGGCATTTCCGCCTACGATCGCGCCCATACCATCCGCACCGCCGTGCGGCCCGACGCCGCGCCATCGGATCTGCACCAGCCCGGCCATATTTTTCCGCTGATGGCGCAGCCCGGCGGCGTGCTCACCCGCACCGGCCACACCGAGGCGGCGAGCGACCTCGCCCTGCTGGCCGGGCTCGAGCCTGCCGGCGTGTTGGTCGAGATTCTCAATCCGGACGGCTCGATGGCGCGCCGGCCGGAGCTGGAAGCCTTCGCGAAGGAACGCGGACTGCGAATTGGTTCGATCGAGGACCTGATCCGCCACCGCCTCGAAAACGAGCACACGGTCGAGCGCGTCGACGAGCGCGGGATCGAGACCGCCCACGGACCGTTCCGCCTTGTCACCTATCGCGACCGCCTCAGCCGCGAACTGCACTTCGCGCTCGTGCGCGGCGAGCCGGATGCCGACGCCGCGACCCTGGTGCGCGTGCACGTGAAGAATCCGCTGACCGACGTACTGCACTGGCAGCGCGCCGACTTCGGCATCAGCGTCGCGACGGCGATGGCGGCGATCGCCGCCGAGGGCCGGGGCGTGGTGGTGGTCTTGTCCGAGGCGACGACGTCTGAGGACCTGCTCGCGCGCATCACCGAACAGCCCGAACGCGACGGCGGTCGCAGCGTCGAGTGGCGCCGAAACGGCGCCGGCGCGCAGATCCTGGCCGACCTCGGCCTGCGGCGCCTGCGCGTGCTCGGCGCGCCGCGCCGGCAGGTCGGCCTCGCCGGCTACGGGCTGGAAGTGGTCGAGTACGTCCAGACGCCCCGGCCAACGGGTTAGACTGCCCTTTCCTCGCCCGCCGACACGACCATGTCCTCCTATCAAGGCGATCTGCGCCCGCTGCCAGGCGCCCGCTACGCGATCATTGCCACGCGCTGGAACCCGAAGATCGTCGACGCCCTGGTCGCCGGTGCACGTAAGACCATGCTCGAGCATGGCGTGACTGCCGAGCGCCTGGACATCGTCCACGTCCCAGGCGCCTGGGAGTTGCCGACCGCGGCGGCCGCACTGGCGCGCAGCGATCGCTACGCCGCCCTGGTCGCGCTCGGTTGCGTGGTGCGCGGCGAGACCCGCCATTACGAACACGTCGCCGACGAATGCGCGCGCGGCCTGATGCGCGTCGCGCTCGACCACGGCCTGCCGGTGGCCAATGGCGTGCTGGCGGTGGATGAGCACAAGCACGCCGAGGCCCGGGCCGGCGGCGCCCACGGCAACAAGGGCGAAGAGGCGGCCCTGGTCGCCCTGGAAATGGCCGACCTGCAACGGCAATTGCACGAGGCGAAACGATGAAGCCCCATCGCAGCGACGGCATCGACCCGGCCGCGCGCTCGCGCGCCCGCCGCCGCGCCCTGCAGGCGATCTACGCCTGGCAGATGGCGGATTCGCCGATCGAGCGGGTGATCGAACAATTCCGCAACGAGCAGGACATGGAAGTGGCCGACCTGGCCTACTTCGAGGACCTGGTCCGCGGCGTGCACCAGCATCGCGACGAGCTCGACGCCGGCTTGTCGGCCTATATCGACCGCACCATCGCCCAGGTCGATCCGATCGAGCGGGCGGTGCTGCGCATCGCCGCTTTCGAATTGAAGTTCCGCCCCGACGTGCCTTATCGGGTGGTGATCAACGAAGCGATCGAGACCACCAAGCGCTTCGGCGCCGACCAGGGCCACACCTACGTCAATGGCGTGCTCGACCGCGCCGCCGCCGACTGGCGCGCCGTCGAGGTCCAGGCATCGCGGCGCTGAAATGGCGGGCGAATTCGACCTGATCGGCCGGATTCGCGCGCGCGCCGGCACTCGGCCCGACGTGGCGCTGGGCATCGGCGACGACGCCGCGCTGTTGCGCGTGCCCGTGGACCACGAATTGGCGGTCAGCACCGACACCCTGATCGCCGGCGTGCATTTTCCTGACGACACTGCGCCGGCGGACATAGGCTGGAAAGCGCTGGCGGTGAACCTGAGCGACCTCGCCGCGATGGCCGCGCTACCGGCCTGGGCACTGCTTTCCCTGACCCTGCCGTCGGATGACAGCGACTGGCTGGACGGCTTCCTCGATGGTTTCGACGAGCTCACCCGACTGCACGACGTGGCCCTGGTCGGCGGCGACACCACGCGCGGACCCTTGGCGATCACGATCACCGCGCACGGATTCGCGCCGAACGGCGTGGCGCTTCGACGCAGCGGCGCACGGATCGGCGACGATATTTGGGTCACCGGCACGCTTGGCGACGCCGCCGGCGCGCTGGCGCAATGGCAGGGCGGCGGGCCGCGCTCGGCCAAGCTGCGCTTTCGCCTCGATCGGCCGACGCCGCGCATCGCGGCGGGGTTGGCCTTGCGCGGATTGGCGACGGCGGCGATCGACCTGAGCGACGGGCTCGCCGGCGATCTCGGCCACGTCATCGTGGCGAGCATGGTCGGCGCGCAAATCGACCTTGGCCGCCTGCCGACGTCGCGCATACTCGCCGACCATTTCGCCGACGAGCCGCGGCGCTGGAACCTGCAGTTGTCCGGCGGCGACGATTACGAACTTTGCTTCACCGCACCGGCCGCCAATGCGCTGGCGATCGAACGAGCGCTCGCCGCCTCCGACACGGCGGCCACGGTGATCGGATGCATCACGGCCGGCGACGGAATCGCATGGGCCACGCCGGAAGGAGAGGCATTCGTGCCGCGCGCTTCGGGCTACGATCATTTCGCTGGCGGCAGGGCATGAACGACTCGACTTTGCCCCGCCGATTGCTCGCGCATCCGGCGGGCTGGATCGCGACGGGCTTCGGCGTCGGCTTGCTGCCGAAAGCGCCGGGCACTTTCGGCTCGCTGGCCGCGTTGATTCCGTGGTGGTTGTGGTTGCGGCACCTGCCGCCGACGCAGTACGGCCTCGTGCTGGTGGTGGCGCTTGCGATCGGCGTCTGGGCCGGCGGCTGGGTGATCGCGAAACTGCGCGTCGAGGATCCCGGCGTCGTCGTTTGGGACGAAGTGCTGGGCCAGTGGATCGCCTTGTTCGCGGCGCCGGCGGGTTGGCCCTGGATGTTCGCGGGCTTCGCGCTGTTCCGCCTGTTCGATATCTGGAAACCGTGGCCGGTGTCCTGGGCCGACCGGAAATTGAAGGGCGGCTTCGGTGCGATGTTCGACGATGTTCTCGCAGGGCTGTACGCGCTGGGTACGCTGCAACTGCTTTCGTGGGCCGGGCTCTGATTGTGGGAGGGGCTTCAGCCCCGACAGTCGCGGCTGCTTCCAACAGCCGAATGGCTGGTCAAGCCGCTCCCACAAGAGCCCCGCCCGCGAAATCAGTCCATCGCGCTGGCGACCGCTTCGCGCAATGCCGGCACCACCTCGGCGTCGAACCAGGGGTTGTGCTTGAACCAACCGACATTGCGCGGGCTCGGATGCGGTAACGGGAAATAGCTCGGCGCGAATTCGCGCCAGGCGGCGACGGTGTCGGTCAGCGTCTTCTTGCGGCGCTCGCCGAGGAAGTAGGCCTGCGCGTATTGGCCGATCAACAGGGTGAGCCTGACTTCGCCCAGCATCGGCAACAATTTCGGATGCCAGGTCTGCGAGCATTCGGGCCGCGGCGGCAGGTCCCCGGACGCGCC
>JANYBA010000310.1 GCA_025360985.1 Gammaproteobacteria bacterium
CCGGCGACCTGGTGACCATGGCCAACGGCCAGCGCATCGGCGACAGCGAAGGCCTGCACAATCTCGAGGGCCTGCTGCCGGTCGGCCAGCCGGTGCGCCTGCAGTTGCTGCGCGACGGCCAGCCGCTGGCGGTGCAGGCCGCGCTCAAGGCGCAGCCCAAGGAGATCGATGGCGGCCAGACCGATCCGCGCCTGGCCGGCGCCAGCTTCAGCGAACTGCCCGAACGTTATCGCCAGCAGGGCTTCCGCGGCGTGGTGATCAGCAAGATCGCGCGCGGCAGCCGCGCCGAGACCAACCAGCTCGCCGCCGGCGACCTGGTGCTGGCGGTGAACCGGCGGCCGATCGAGGACATGAACGCTTTCCGCGCGCAGATGGCGACGCGCCCGGCGAAACTTTCGCTGGTGCTGCAACGCGGCGGCGCCCGCGGCGAACTGGACATGCAGTGAGTCGGCGGGCAGGGGCTATCCTGTGACGATGAACCCCGAGCCCGAACAAGCCGGCCCCGAGGTCGTCGCGTCCGAAGCGCCGCGCGACGCGGTCGGCGCCGTGCACCTGCTCGCGGTGCTGGCCTTCTTCGGCGTCTGTTGGGCGGCCGCCGACCTGCTGATCCCGGTGATGCTGGCGATGTTCTTCGCCCTGATCGCCAATCCGATGGTCACGCGCCTGCACAAGTGGTGGATCCCGCGCTGGCTGGGCGCGTTGGCGGTGGTGTTCGGCGGCCTGGCGGCAGGAATTTTCCTCGCCAGCCTGCTGGTCGGGCCGGCCAGCGACTGGATCGTCAAGGCGCCGACCGAATTGCGCCAGCTGGCGCCCAAGCTCAGGCACCTCACGCGCCAGGTCGAACAGGCGAACAAGGCGGCCGAATCGATCGTCAAGGCCGCCGGCGCCAGCACGCCGGCCACGGTGGTGGTCGCGGACCCCGACAAGCCGCACGCGCCCAACCTGTGGGCGCTGATTTCCAGCACGCCGCGCATGCTCGCCTTCGTGGTGGTGGTGGTGTTGCTGTGTTTCTCCTTCCTGGTCTACGGCGAAGGCCTGCAACGGCAGGCGATCGCGCAGACCTCGGACCTGAAGCGCAAGGCGCTGACCATCGACATCCTGCGCACGATCGAATCGGAGGTGTCGACCTACGTACTGACGGTATGCGCGATCAACACGACGCTGGGCCTGGTCCTGGCCACCGCGCTGTGGTGGCTCGGGCTCGACTTCAGCGATGCCCTGCTCTGGGGCATGCTCGCGGCCCTGCTCAATTTCGTCCCCTACGTTGGGCCGCTGTCCGGCGTGATCGCGCTGGCCCTGGTCGGCGTCGTCGCTTTCGACCAACCCGGGAAGATCATCGCGCCGCCACTGCTGTACCTGTCGCTGCACGTGCTCGAGTCGCAGGTGGTCACGCCGGCGGTGCTCGGGCGGCGGATGTCGGTCTCGCCCTTGGTCGTCTTGCTCTGGCTGATGCTATGGGGCTGGCTCTGGGGGATTGCCGGGTTGTTACTGGCGGTGCCGATGCTGACCAGCTGCAAGATCGTCGCCGAGCGGGTCGAGCGCTGGCAAGGCTGGGCGAAAGCGATCGAGTGAATGTTTTTTCATCCTTCCCCCCCGGGAGAAGGTGCCCGAAGGGCGGATGAGGGTTCGATCGCGAATTCGAACCCTCTCCCCTGCCCCTCTCCCGATGGGAGAGGGGAGAGTCACGGTAAACTACGCGAGTGACCTTGGTTCCGCGCGCCCTCAGCCTCGACCTCGACGATACCCTCTGGCCGATCTGGCCGGTGATAGAGCGCGCCGAAGCCGCGCTTGACGCCTTCCTGCGCGAACGGGCGCCGCGCACCGCCGAGAAATACCCGGTGCTGGCGATGCGCGCCCTGCGCGATCGCATCGCCAGCGAACACCCGCAGCACGCCCACGACTTCACCCGCCAGCGCATGATTTCCCTTGAGCAAGCCCTTCGCGACGCCGGCGACGACGAAGCCCACGCCATGGACGCCTTCCACGCCTTTTACGACGCGCGCAACCAGATCGAGTTTTATCCCGACGCCTTGCCGGCGCTGGCGCGTTTGTCGGCGCGCTTTCCGGTCGCCGCATTGACCAATGGCAACGCCGACCTGGCGCGGATCGGCATCGCCGATCGCTTCGCGGTGTTCGTCTCGGCGCGCGGCGTCGGCCACGCCAAGCCCGACGCGCCGATCTTCCATTCGGCCTGCCGGCAACTTGGCGCCGAGCCGCACGAGGTGCTGCATATCGGCGACGATCCGCTGCTCGACATCGTCGGCGCGTCCGGCGCCGGCCTGCGCAGCTGCTGGATCAACCGGCGCGGCGAAAACTGGCCGGCCGACCTGCCGCCGCCCGACCTCCAGTTCACCACCCTCGCCGCGCTGGCCGACTGGCTGGATGCCACCCACCCGACTCCGGTAACGCCATGAGCCTGCTCGCCTGTTTTCAAGAAAGCGCCCAGAACGCCGACGCCAACGACCTGGTGCGACGGATCGTGACGCTCGACCGCGGCCGCTACCCGGCCTGGCGCGCCGCGCAAACGCCGGCGACCCAGGCCTGGCTCGACGGCCACGGCTTCGATGGCGCAGGTGGCAGTTTCCTGGCCTTGCCCGGCGCCGACGGGCAATTGCGCCGCGTGGTCGCCGGCATCAACGACGCCGGCGATCCGCTGGCGCTGGCGCATTTGCCGGCGCTGCTGCCCAGCGGCGTTTACCGCCTCGATCCGGAGTCACCCCTCGCCATCGACGAGTCCGCGGCGGTTCTTGGCTGGGGCCTGGGCGCGTACAGATTCGAGCGCTACCTGTCGCCGCCGAAAGCCTTCGCGAAATTGTTGCTGGCCGACCCGACGGTCGTGGCCGAAGCGCTCGACGTGCTGGCGGCGACGCGCCTGGTGCGCGATCTCGTCAACACGCCGACCGAGCACATGGGCCCTGCGGATCTGGAAGCGACGGCGCGCCGGATCGGGCAAGCGCACGGCGCCAGCGTCAAGGTCATCGTCGGTGATGAACTGCTCGCAGAGAATTTCCCGACCATCCACGCCGTTGGTCGCGCCAGCCACCGGGCGCCGCGCCTGATCGAACTTGAATGGGGCGACCCAAAGCATCCGGCGCTCGCCATCGTCGGCAAGGGCGTGTGCTTCGACACCGGCGGCCTCGACATCAAGACACCGGATTGCATGCGCAACATGAAGAAGGACATGGGCGGCAGCGCCCACGCCCTGGCATTGGCGCAGCTGCTGATGGCGCGACGCCTCCCGGTGCGCCTGCGCCTGCTGGTTCCGGCGGTGGAAAACGCCATCGCCGGCAATTCGTTCCGGCCGGGCGAAGTGATCGTGACCCGCCAGGGCCTGAGCGTGGAAGTCGACAACACCGACGCCGAAGGCCGGCTGGTGCTGTGCGACGCGCTCGCCTATGCGGCCGAACGCCAGCCGGACCTGCTGCTCGACTTCGCGACCCTGACCGGAGCGGCCCGCGCCGCGCTCGGCCCGGACGTGCCGGCGCTGTTTTGCAACGACGAAGCGCTCGCCGCCGACTTCATCAACGCCAGCGTCGCGACCCGCGATCCAATCTGGCGCATGCCGCTGTGGCGGCCTTACCTGACCATGCTCAAGTCCACCATCGCCGACCTCGGCAACGCCGGGGGTTCGCGCCTCGGCGGCGCGATCACCGCCGCTCTTTACCTGGAGCGCTTCGTGCCCGCGGGCCAGCGCTGGGCGCACCTGGACCAGTACGCCTGGAACGACGGCGAACGCCCGGGCAAGCCGGCCGGCGGCGAAGCCCAGGGCCTGCGCGCCGCGTTCGCACTGCTAAAATCGCGCTACGGCGACCTGTAGAATCGCCCAGCCGCACGCGACCGCCCAACCTGCTGGAGAAACGATGTCCCGCCCCGAAGACCTGATCAACCAGCTGCGCATCGACCGCAACGCGCCCGAGCCGGCGCCGTCGCGGCGCGGCTGGTGGATCGCATTGGCGGTGCTGGCCGCCGTGCTCGTGCTCGGTGGCGGCGCCTGGGCCTGGTTCGGTCGCGACGACGGCGTCGAGGTCGAAACCGCGACCGTGGCCTCGATCGGCGCCGGCGGCAGCGCCTCGGTGCTCGACGCCACCGGCTACGTCACCGCGCGCCGGATCGCCACGGTCTCGTCCAAGGTCACCGGCAAGGTCCGCGAAGTGCTGATCGAGGAAGGCCAGCACGTCAAGGAAGGCGACATCCTCGCCTACCTCGAAACCACCGAAGCCAACGCCCAGGTGCAGCTGGCGCAGGCGCAGCTCGCGCAGGCGCAATCGCAACTGGTGCAGGCCAAGGCGCAGCTGCGCTGGACCGAAAGCGATTACGCGCGGCAGAAGAATCTGGCGGCGCAAAAACTCGTTGCCGCCGCGACCGTCGACGCGGCGCTGGCCGCGCGCGACACCAACGCCGCGCAGCTGGTCAGCCTGGATCGCGCGGTCAAGGTCGCCCAGGACCAGCTCGACATCGCCCGCATCGGAGTCGACAACACCGTGATCCGCGCGCCGTTCACCGGCGTGATCGTCGACAAGGCGGCGCAACCGGGCGAGATGATCTCGCCGATCTCGGCCGGCGGCGGCTCGATCCGCACCGGCATCGGCACCCTGGTCGACATGGATTCGCTCGAGGTGCAGGTCGACGTCAACGAGTCCTACATCGGCCGGGTCACGCCGAAGATGCCGGTCGAGGCCGTGCTCAATGCCTACCCGGACTGGAAGATTCCCGCCGAGGTGATCGCGATCATCCCGACCGCCGACCGCAGCAAGGCGACGGTGAAGGTGCGCATCGCCCTCAATGCCAAGGATCCGCGCATCGTGCCCGACATGGGCGTGCGCGTATCCTTCCTCGAGGCCGCCAAGCCCGGCGTGGTCGCGCCGCCCAAGATCCTGATTCCCGCCGCGGCGGTGCACCCGGACGCCGGCCAGGACGTCGCCTTCGTGCTCAAGGACGGCCACGCTGAACGCCACGCCCTGAAGCTGGGCGGCACGCTCGGCGATTCCCGCCAGGTGCTCGACGGCGTGCTGCCGGGCGACACCGTGATCACGACGGCGCCGGATTCGCTCAAGGACGGCGACGCCGTCAAAATCAAACCCCAGGATTAGAACAAGGAACGCACGCGCATGAGCAACGACGCCATGATCCAGGCTCCCATGATTAGTGTCCGTAACGTCACCAAGGTCTACGAACGCGGCAAGCAGAAGGTCGAGGTCCTGCACGGCCTGACCCTGGACGTGCCCAAGGGCGACTTCGTCGCGCTGATGGGCCCGTCCGGTTCCGGCAAGACCACCCTGCTCAACCTGATCGGCGGGCTGGACTCGCCGAG
>JANYBA010000315.1 GCA_025360985.1 Gammaproteobacteria bacterium
GGGAACTGTGGTGACGGTGGATGGCGGCAAGACCTGGAGCAGCTGGTACAACCAGCCGACCGGCCAGCTTTATCATCTCGCGACCGACAATCGTTTTCCGTACTGGATCTATGCCGGACAGCAGGACAATGGCACGGTCGCGATCGCCAGCCGCACCGATTACGGCCAGATCACCTCGCGCGACTGGCATCCGGTCGGTGCCGACGAACGCGACTACGACGTGCCCGATCCGCGCGATCCCGACATCGTCTATGGCTCCGGCCTCGGTGGCCGCCTGTCGCGCTGGAACGCGCGCAATGGCGAGGTGCAGAACATCTCGCCGTGGCCGATATCTTCCTACGGAGCTCGACCGACCTCGGTGAAGTTCCACTACACCTGGATCACGCCAATCGCGGTTTCGCAGGTCGCGCCGTATCCGCTCTACCAGGGCGCGCAGGTATTGTTCCGTTCGTTCGACCAAGGGGCGAGCTGGAAAATTGTCAGCCCGGAAGTGGCTCCGAGGGACCCGAAGAAAGCCGGCTGCGAAGTCGACCAGAATCCCGCCGGCGCGCGCGCCTGCGGCTACGGCGTGATCTTCAGCATCGGCCTTTCGCCGCTGTCCAACGACGACATCTGGCTTGGCAGCGACGACGGTCGCGTGCAGATGACCCGCGATGCCGGCGCGCATTGGCAGGACGTCACGCCGCCGGACCTTCCCGCTTGGGCCAAGCTCAGCACTGTCGATGTGTCGGCGCTTGATCCGGGCACCGCCTACATTGCGGTAGACAATCATCGCGCCGACGATTTCCGGCCGATGGCCTGGCGCACGCACGATTACGGCAAGACCTGGACCGCCATTGCGAATGGCCTGCCGGCTGGTCATTTCGTCGGCGCCCTGCGCGCCGATACGGCGAAACGTGGGTTGCTGTTCGCCGGGACCGACCAGGGCGTCTGGGTGTCGTTCGATGACGGCGCATCGTGGCAATCGCTGCAACGCAACCTGCCCAATGCCATCGTCACCGACCTGATGGTGCATGGCGATGACCTGATCGCCGCCACCCAGGGCCGTTCGATCTGGGTGATGGACCAGCTCGCGCCGCTGCGCCAGCTCGACGCGAAGGTCGCAGCCGAACCGGTGCATCTGTTCCAGCCGGGCAAGGCGATGCGCGTGCGCGGCAACCAGAACAAGGACACGCCATTGCCGCGCGAGGAGCCGGCCGGGCGCAACCCGGAAGATGGCGCGATCTTCGACTATTGGCTGGCCAGCGATGCCAAGGGTCCGATCAGCTTGACGATCCGCGATGCTTCAGGGGCATTGGTGCGGCGATTCACCAGCGACCCGGACAAGCGCGAGGTTCCTTCCGACCGCTACTTCGAAGATCGCTGGGTCGGCAAGCCGCAAATGCTGTCCAACACGGCCGGCGCCCACCGCTTCGTCTGGAACCTGCGCGCCACGCGCCCGGTGACGGGCGGCTATGACTTCAGCATCGCCGCCATCGATGGCGAGGAAACCGCGCTGCTGCCGCAAGGAATGCTGGTGGGGCCGGGCCACTACCAGGCCGTATTGCGAGCCAACGGCCGCGATTTCACGACCAGCTTCGAGGTCGTCGCCGATCCGCGCGTTCCACTCGATGCGCAGGCGTTGGCGGCGGCGATGGCGATGTCGAAGGACGTCACCGCCGCGATGGATCGGCAATTCCTGGGGGCAGGAGAAGTGCAGTCGGTGCGCAAGCAACTCGATGCGCTCAAGGACAAGGCCGCCGTCGATGCGGCAGCGACGGCGTTCAAGGCACGACTTGCGCCCTTGGTCGAAGGCAGTGGCGAACAGGCCACACTCAGCCTCGGTTTCATTGGCGGGCAGTTGGCCGGCCTGCAAACCGACATCGAAGGCACCGACCGCGCTCCGACGCAGCCGCAGCGCGACGTCTACGCCGAGTATTCCGGGCGCCTGGAAAAGGCACTGGCGACTTGGGCCGCGATCAAGGCGGACGATTTGCCGAAGCTCAATGCCGCGCTGAAGCAAGCCGGACTGAAGCCGATCGCCTTGCCGACACGCGCGCAGGTTCCGGTCACCGACATGGGGGCCTTCAAGGAAAGGCCCTGAACGAAGCGCTGCTCAGCCGCGCGCGGCTTTCTTGCGCTCGTTCTCGGTGCGGTCTTTCTTGCGCAGGCGGATTGCCACCGGCGTGACTTCCACCAGTTCGTCGTCCGCGATGAACTCCAGCGCCTGCTCCAGCGACATTTTCACTGGCGGGATCAACGCTTCGGTGTCGTCCTTGCCGGAAGCGCGGAAGTTGGTCAGTTGCTTGGCGCGCAGGGCATTGACGGTGAGGTCGTTGTCTTTGGCGTGGATGCCGACGATCTGGCCTTCGTAGATTTCCTCGCCCGGCTCGACCATGAGGCGGCCGCGTTCCTGCATGAAGAACTGGGCGTAGGCGGGCGAGGGGCCGGTGCCGTTGGAAATCATCACGCCGTTCTGGCGCTCGGCGATCGCGCCTTCCGTGCGTGGGCCGAAATGATCGAAAACGTGGAACAGCAGGCCGGTGCCGGCGGTGATGGTGCGGAATTCGGTCTGGAAGCCGATCAGGCCACGGGCCGGGATCATGAAGTCGATGCGCACGCGACCCTTGCCGTCCGGTTCCATGTTGGTCAGCTGCGCGCGGCGTTCGCCGAGGCGCTGCATCACGCCGCCCTGGTACTGCTCTTCAAGGTCGACGACGAGACTTTCGATGGGCTCCATCTTCTGGCCGTCGACGATCTTTACGATCACTTCCGGGCGCGACACGGCGAGTTCGTAGCCTTCGCGACGCATGGTCTCGATGAGGATCGACAGGTGCAGCTCGCCGCGGCCGCTGATCTTGAACTTGTCGGCGTCCTCGGTCTCCTCGACCTTGAGCGCGACGTTGTGCAGGGCTTCGCGCATCAGGCGGTCGCGCAGCTGGCGCGAAGTCAGGAACTTGCCGCCGCTGCGGTCTTTCTGGCCGGCGAACGGCGAATTGTTGACCTGGAAGGTCATGCTGATGGTCGGCTCGTCGACGGTCAGCACAGGCAGCTGTTCCGGCGCGTCGACCGCGCAGACGGTTTCGGAAATGCTCAGGTTCTCGATGCCGGAGATGGCGATGATGTCGCCAGCGTTGGCCTCGTCGATTTCGATGCGCTCGAGGCCCAGGAAGCCCAGGACCTGCATGACCTTGCCCTGGCGGACCTTGCCGTCGCGGCCGACGACCGATACTTGGGTGTTGGACTTGAGGCGGCCACGCTGGACGCGGCCGGTGCCGATGATGCCGACGTAGTTGGAATAACTCAGCGAGGTGACGCGCATCTGGAACGGACCTTCCATGTCCACGGGCGGCGGCGACACGTGGTCGACGATCGCCTGGAACAGCGGCGTCATGTCGCCCGAGCGCACGTCCGGGGTCAGGCCGGCGTAGCCGTGCAGGGCCGAGGCGTAAACGGTGTGGAAGTCGAGCTGCTCTTCGGTGGCGCCGAGGCGGTCGAACAGGTCGAAGGTCTGGTTGAGCACCCAGTCCGGGCGCGCGCCGGGGCGGTCGACCTTGTTCACCACCACGATCGGCTTGAAGCCCATCGCGAAGGCTTTCTGAGTGACGAAGCGGGTCTGCGGCATCGGGCCGTCCATGGCGTCGACCAGGATCAGCACCGAGTCGACCATCGACAGCACGCGCTCGACCTCGCCGCCGAAGTCGGCGTGGCCCGGGGTGTCGACGATATTGATGCGGTATTCCTCGCCGGCCGGCGACTTCCAGCGGATCGCCGTGTTCTTGGAAAGGATGGTGATGCCACGCTCCTTTTCCAGGTCGTTGCTGTCCATCATCCGGTCGGTGGTGACGGTGCGCTCGCTGAACGTGCCCGACTGCTTGAGCAGCTGGTCGACCAGGGTCGTCTTGCCATGGTCGACGTGGGCGACGATGGCGATATTGCGCAGTTTTTCGATGGACATGGCGGTTGCGCCGGAACGGCGCCGATGCTGGCTGGGTAGCCGAGCATTATAGCCCGAACCCCCGGTCTGGCGCTGGGCAACGGGCTCTTGTGCGAAAATGCCCGCCCCGAACCCCTGCGGAGACCTCCGATGTCCGACCTGATCGCCACCTTCACCACCAATCGCGGCCCGATCCGCGTGCGTCTGCACGGCGACAATACCCCGGTGACTTCGGCCAGCTTCGTCAACCTGGTGCGCCGCGGTTTCTACGATGGCCTCAGTTTCCACCGCGTCATCGCCGATTTCATGATCCAGGGCGGCTGCCCGCTCGGTAGCGGCACCGGTGGTCCGGGCTACCGCTTCGAAGACGAACCGCGCGCCGACTTGCGCCACAACAAGCCGGGCGTGCTGTCGATGGCCAATGCCGGCCCCGGCACCAATGGCAGCCAGTTCTTCATCACCCACGTCGCCACTCCCTGGCTCGACGGCAAGCACACCGTGTTCGGCGAAGTGGTCGGCGCCGAGGACCAGGCGGTCGTGAATGCGATCCGCGGCGGCGACAAGCTCGAGAGCGTGACCATCAGCGGCGACACCGACGCGATCCTGGCCGCCAAGGCCGATCGCGTCACCGAATGGAACAAGGTGCTCGACGCGCGCAAATAGGCGGGCACCAACCAGAAAAAAACGGGGCCATTGGCCCCGTTTTTTTGTATCCGAGATCGGTCGGTCTATCTCACGAAGCGAAGCGAGTCGAACATCTTGCCGACCGCAACGGCGTCGCGGTCGTAGTAGTACTCGGCCGGCGCTTTCCAGACCAGGACGGTCAGCTTGCCGTTGCGTTCGACCGCGGCCACCGAGCCCTTGTAGGCCAGGCCATCGGGGTTTGTCAGGGTCATTTCGAAACGCAGGCCGTCGGCATCGCCGAAACGTTGCGGCCGCAACTGGTCGCTGGTGACCTTCGCCCAGTTCTGGCCCATCAAGGCGTCGACGATGATGTCGCGCACTTCGTCGGGTCGCATGCCGGGGCGGAACCAGGGGCCGTCGGGGCGCGACTTCTTTTCCTTCAGCACCTGGAAGACATGTTCGCCCGGCTTGACGCCGGAGTAGATGTTCAGGCTGTTGAGTGCGGTGCCGTCGATGGTCCAGAGTTCCTGGCGCGTGCTCTTGATCCGCGACCATTTGAGGTCGCTGTCCAGGTGCATATCGAAGACATCGGCGGCGCCGGCCTGTTGCAGGACGCCGCCCGGACTGGTGCAGGCGGCCGCGATGACGAGCAGCACGCTCGCGAAGAGCAACTTGCAGCGACGGATGTTCAAGGGCGTGGCTCCAGTTCGGACAGGTATTTTTCGATGAAGGCGCGGTCGCCGGCTTGCGGCGACAGCTGCAGGTAGTGGTGCAGGGCATCGGCCGATGCCACGGATTTTCCGTCGCTGCGCAACTGCATGCCGAATTCGCGCCAGGCCTGGGCGGGCGCGTCAGGATGGGTGATGGCCTCGGCGTAGAGCTGGCTGGCGCGCGTTTTGTCGTCGCCTTTGCCGCGATGGCGCAGGGCTTCGGCCAGGTAGAAGTCGAGCGTGCCGATGCGATCGTCCGATGCGCCTTCGCGCAAGTCGGAAATCATCTGCACGGTCGTGTCGAACGTTCGCCGCGACAACTCCTGGTCCAGCCAGTGGCCGAGGAAGGGTCGGGTCGCGGCCAGGTATCGCGCCTTGTCGTCGTGGTAGTTGCCGGGCGGAACCGCCGCGGCCGCGGTGCGGACGTCGGCCAGCCGTTCCTCGGTTTTCGGATGGCTGGCGAAGATCGGCGATGGCTTCGGCGCCTTGCTGGCCTTTTCCTCGCGCAGCAAGCACGACCAGACGCGCACGCCGGCCTGCGGGTCATAGCCGAGCCCGGTGGCGATGTCGAAGCCGATCCGGTCGGCCTGGGTTTCGAATTGCCGTGAGAACCGGAACATGCTGGCGGCGCCAGCCAGTTGCGCCAGGCTGCCGACGAGGCCAACGCCACCGCCGAAAGTGAGGACGCTGAAGGTGGCCAGCGCCGCCGAGGCATGCTTGGCCTTCACCCAGAACTGCAGGCTGTGCCGCTGCTGGTAATGCGCGAATTCATGCCCGAGCACCATCGCGAGCTCGGCTTCGTCGCGAAAGCGCAACAAGGCGCCGGTGAAGACCAGCACCGCGCCATTCGGCGCCATCGAGGCGTTGAAGTCGGGAACGTCGACCACGTAGACGCGCAGGTCCTTGCAGTAATCGCGCGCCACCGCGCAGGCGACACCGCGGACGTAATCGTTCAAGGCCGGGTCGTGGACCAGGTAAGGCGAGGTCTTGATGTCCTTTTCCGCCTGGTCCATGCCGTACCAGAGCTCGGACTCGGTACTTCCTGGTGCCGGCTGTTCGCCCGGCTGCAGCGGCGTGATCGCCGGCGCGGCGCTGCTCGCCGTCGCCAGCGTGGCCGACAGCGCCAGGCCGCACAGGCCGACGACCGATCTCATTGCGGCAGGCCTTTGAGCATCTGGCCGACCGTGGCCCGGGTGCCTTCCTCGCTGCGCAGGTCGCCGCTCTGGCGCGCCATCAGGTTGAACCAGACGACTTGCCCGGTGCGCAGGTCCACCAGGGTCGCGACGCCAATCTGCATGCCGCCACCGATGTCCAGGTAGCTGCCCATGGCGGCGCCAGCCAGCATCCCGAGGAAACGCAGTGCCGTCCGGCCGCCGCTGGCGTAACTGTCGCGGATGTAGGTGAACAGGGCGTAGTCGGCGCCGGTCGCGGTGCGCAATTCGGCGACGCCCAAGCCGAGCGTCCAGTCCATCTGCGGCTTGCCGGTGACCGGATCCTTCTTGGTCGCGAGCGCGCTGCCCGGTTGCGAGTACTGGCCAATGCTCAGCGCGACCGCCTGGTTGAGCCGGAGGATCTGGCCCATGCGCGAGGCCGGATCGAGGTCCTTGGGCACGAGGAAATCCGGCGCCTGCGCCGGCTTCCTGCCCGCCAGGAGGTGGCGGACCTCGGCCGGATAAAGGCGACGGGCCGCATCCGACCATTCCTTGTTCGGTTCCTGCAGTCCGCCGGCGGTCAGCAAGGACAATTCGATGTCCGGCTCGACCACCACGATGCTGCCGGTGATGGTGATCTTCTGGCCGTTCGCGCCGGTGGCCGTGCGCACCTGAGCGGCGGCGGGAAAGGCCAGGACCAGGGCGAGCAGGTAAAAGGGCAGGGACTTCAAGGAAAACCTGGGGGCGGTCATGGTCATGGGCTCGGCGGGCAAGGCGCGCAGTGTTCCCGAAGTGCCGACCGCCCACAAGCCCGATCTGCGCCCCGTGCTAAAATCCGTGGGTCGGTTCACACCGAAAAATGCCCCGAATTGTCCTTCCAACCGCAGAGGTTAGCGATGCTCAAGCTCGCGCAGCGCATGGGTCGTGCCAAGCCCAGCGCCATCATGGCCGTGGCCGAAAAAGCCAAGGCGCTCAAGGCCGCCGGCCGCGACATCATCAGTTTTTCCATCGGCGTTCCCAATTTCCTGCCTGGCCCGCACGTGTACGCGGCCGCTGCCGCTTCGCTGCAGAAGGATTCCGGCCAGTACGGTTCCAACCGCGGCGCCGACGCCCTTCTCGACGCCTTCCTGCTGCACATCGAGGCGGTCGGACTGACCGGCTACACGCGCGCCAACTGCTCGACCGGCATCGGCGCCAAGCACGTGCTCTACAGCCTCGCCGAAGCCCTGCTCGACGAGGGCGACACGCTCGCCTACGCGGTGCCGTACTGGACGACCTACGCCGACATCGCCGAGATCGTCGGCGCGAAGTCGCTGCAGCTGCCGTGCCCGGCCAGCCAGAACTACAAGCTCACGCCGGCCCAGCTCGAGGCCGCGCTGGCGACCAAGCCGAAGGTGTTCCTGTTCAACAACCCCAGCAACCCAACCGGCATGGTCTACACGCGCGAAGAAGTCAGCGCGCTCGCCGACGTCGTCGCCCGGTATCCGGACACCTGGATCATCACCGACGACATCTACAACCGCATGGTGTTCGACGGCCTGGGCTACCACAACTTCGTGCACTTCCGCCCCGAATTGCGCGACCGCGTGATATTCGTCGACTCGCTGTCCAAGACCTACGGCATGCCCGGCTGGCGCGTCGGCTTCATCGCCGGCCCGGAGTCGGTCGCCAAGGCCGTCACGACGCTCAACTCCAACCACATCACCAATATCCCGGAAGTGGTCACTGCGGCGGGTGTCGCGGCGCTGAGTGGTCCGCAGGACGTGCCGACGCAGAAGAACGCCGAGTTCCAGGCCAAGCGCGACCAGGTGATGGCGGTGATGAATGCCATTCCTGGCCTGATCTGCCCGCGGCCGCAGGGCGCGTTCTACGTGTTCCCGGATATCTCCTGCGCCTTCGGCAAGTCACACGGCGGCATGAAGATCAACAACGACGTCGACTTCTGCAATGCGCTGCTCGAAGCCAAGGGCGTCGCCTGCGTGCCCGGCTCGGCCTTCGGCGAACCGAAGTCGCTGCGTATCTCCTACACCTGCCCGACGCCGCAACTGGCCCCCGGCCTGCAGCGGTTCCAGGAATTTTTCGCCGAATTGACCTGATCCTGCGGACCCTGCATCGGGCCCGCGTTCCTATATCGAGGAGATCCCCATGAAGTCCCCCATTCGCGTTGCCGTCACCGGCGCCGCCGGCCAGATCGGCTATTCCCTGCTGTTCCGCATCGCCTCCGGCGAAATGCTCGGCAAGGACCAGCCGGTGATCCTGCAGATGCTCGAGCTGCCGATGGAAAAAGCCCAGGCCGCGCTCAAGGGCGTGATGATGGAGCTCGAGGACTGCGCCTTCCCGCTGCTCGCCGGCATGGTCGGAACGGACGATCCGGAAACCGCATTCAAGGACATCGACATCGCCCTGCTGGTCGGCGCGCGGCCGCGCGGCCCGGGCATGGAACGCAAGGACCTGCTGCTCCATCATCACGCCCTTGAGCGCGGCCTGGGCTTTTTCCATCGGCAGCTCGAGCATCTGCAGGATCACCGGCTGGTCCTTGCCGAGCATTTCGCCGGAGGCGATGCGGAACAGCAGG
>JANYBA010000325.1 GCA_025360985.1 Gammaproteobacteria bacterium
GGCTCGCGGGGCAGGCCAAGGCCGAGCGCGTCGCCGCCGCGATCGCCCGGCAACTGTTCGATCCGTCCTTGCCGGAACGCAATGCCTTCCAGCGCTTGCGGCTGAACCTGGCGCTTTACGAGACTTTCGGACAAAAGCTGCGGCACTGCGCCGACGTGATGTTCCGGCCCGGGCTCGTCGAATGGTCGCGCTGGCCGTTGCCCGGTTGGCTGTCTATCCTGTACCTGCCGCTGAGGGTGTTCCTGTTGCTGAAAAAATACGTCGCGAAGATTCTCGCCGGCTAGTTGGTTCCCTGGAGTCTGCCTTGCCCACCACGCCGGTCGTCCGTCGCCTCGCCATGATGCTGATGCCATTCGTCGGCATCGCCTCCGTGCTCGGCGGCTGCGTTTTCTGGTTGCGGCGCGTCGGCTGGCTGCAGCGGGCGCAGTACTGGATTTCCGACCCCGACTTGATCCCCATGGCCCCCAATCCGGACGATTGGCCGGCTACATACGAATTCATCATGCAGCACCACGCGGCCATGCATCAGATCGACGGTTGGCTCAAGCTGACCAAGCTCGGCAAGGAAGCGGTGCTGGCGGCCTTCCTCGTGCTCGCGGTGACCCAGATCGCGAAAGCCCGGCCAACGCGTGGGTTTGGCCTGGCCTACGGCGGCATTTTCCTGTTGGGCCTCGTGTCGGCGCTGGTGACTGTGTTCGCCGGGAGCTGGTTCGCGCTGGTCGCGGGCGGCAGGACATTCGTCGCCTGGAGCCTGGGTGCGCTGGCCTCTCCGCTGATCGATGACGCGTTGTTGCGGCGATTGGCGCGGGTCTGCGCCTGGACCCTGGTCGCGGAAGCGGTCCTGGTGGTCCTCGAGTTGAATCTTGGCCTGTACCTCTACTCCATCCAATTGTTCGGCAAGATGCTTGTGCGCGTCGTCGGCACGTTCAACTTGCCCGTTTCACTGGGAACCTTCGCGGTCGTGAGCTGGGCCGCCGCATTTTGTTGGGGCGACTTGTCGCGCCGGTCACGCGTTCTGTTGACGCTGGTGTTGCTGTTCGTGCTGGTGTTCAACGCATCGGGAGCGGCCTGGGTGGCGTTCATGCTGGCGACGGCGACGATGGGTTTCGCACGGTTGCCGGCCCGCTGGCGCACCTGGCTGTTGCTTTCCGCACTGCCCGCTGCCTTGCTTGGCTGGAGCCTGCTGCCGACCCTGACCGGTCGCTGGGATATCCACGATTCGCTCTGGGGGCGGATCGCGCCCGTGCAGATTTACGCATCGGAGCACTTGTCCACGCGCCAGGTGTTGTTCGGCACCGGACTCGGGATCGGCACCAATGCCCAGGCCGGCCAGGACAATGCGCCGCAGGTGTACGGTGGAATTCCGGATCGGCCGGTGGGCGACTCGATGCCGGCGGTCCTGTTTTGGGAGATCGGGCTGGTCGGAATGGCCTTGGTCTACGCGCTGTTTGCGTTGGCCTTGCGCGCCGACGAACGTTCCCGGGCGATCGGCATGGCGTTGCTGGTGGCCAGCGTTGCGGTCAATATCACCGAGCTGTTTCCGGTGAACCTGATCCTCGGTTTCTGGCTCGCAAACGCCGCCATCAGGAAGCGCGCCGATGACGTCGACTGAGCCGGACCATGACGTCGCCACGCTGACCCGGAACGTCGCCTGGCTGCTGGGCACGCGCATGGTCACCATGGCGATCGGCCTGCTCGGGCTGCCGATCCTGATGTCCACGCTCGGCCTGCTGCAATTCGGCTCATGGGCGGTATTGCTCGGCGGCACCTTCGCCTTCGGCACGCTCGAGCTCGGCATGAGTTCGGCGGTGATGCGTTGGACGACGCTGGCCTTGATGCCGGAGTCCGAGCGCTTCGGCGCGCACGACATCAACGCGATCATGAGCAACTCCCTGGCCTGCGCCGCGGCGGTATTCGCGCTGGCGGGCATTCCGCTGTTCGTCCTGGCCGAACCGCTGGCGGCCTGGCTGAACTTGCCGGCGACCGAGTGGTTCAGCGCCGGTCAGTGCATCATGATCGTCTATTCGACCGTGTCGATCATGGCCCTGTTGCGCTGCACGGTGGCGCCGATGCTGGCCGCGCGCAGGATGGATGTCCACGCCGGTTTCACCACCTTGCAAGCGTTCGTCGGCGCTGCGGCGACCTGGGGCGTGGCCTGGACGACGCGACGCCTGGACATGGTCCTGGTAGCGAATGCATTGGCGATCATCACGGTCCAGGTTTTCGCCGCGCTCTGGACCCGGCGCCGGATGCCATGGCGCCTGGCGCCGCGCACGCTCGATCGTGGCCTGGCCCGGGCCATGCTCGGTTACGGCATCTCGCTGCAATTCAGCGACCTGTCGACCTTCGTCATGTACCAGTTCGACAAGCTGATCATCTCGGGCGTCGTTTCGCCGGTCGAAGTCACGCACTACGAAGTCGCCAGCCGCTCCGCGCAGTCGCTCGGCAGCATCTCGAGCGCGCCTTTCATCGCCTTCACGCCGACCCTGACCGAGCGCCACGGTCGCCGGGAGGATCCTTCGGCGGACCTGTTGCGCATGCTCCGGCTGACCGTGCTCGGCACTGGCCTGTTCCTGCTGTTGCCGCTGGCGGTCGCGCGGATCGGCCTGTTCGCCTGGGTCGGTCAGATCGGCTACCACGCCGCGGCAACGTTCGGCCTTTTGGCGCTGTCGGTGATCAGCACGACCCTGGTCATGCCGCTGTCGATCTCGGCGCAGGCGATGGGCCGGGCTTCGATGGAACTCACGCGCGCCGCCGGCGCGATGATCATCAATGTGCCGGCATCGGTGCTGCTGATCAACGCCTACGGCAAGGAAGGCGCGGCGATGGGAACGCTCATCGCCTGTGTCATCGCGAACTCATTGTTCGCCGCCTGGTTGCTGCGGGCGCTGGCGCTGCCGTGGCGCGCCGTCGCCGCGGACTTGCGCTCCTTGCTGGTGCCGATCGTGGCGACCGCCGTGGCGATCGCGCTGCTGGAGCGCCTCGTCGAGCCATGGGTGATCGCCAGTCGTTGGTACATGGCGCCGACGGCTGCGGTACTCTACGTGCTCGGAGCTCTGGGCGTGTCGCTGTGGATATGGCGAGGCGAGGCACTTCACCCGGAAGAACGGGCACTGGTGTTGTCGTTGCGGACGCGCTGGATGCGCTTTCGTGGAAGCGTTGCCTAAGGATGGTCTGAACTACGCAGTTTTCGGATCTGTTTTCGCATCGTGATTGCCGCGACGCAAAGTCGCTCGTCTCTGACTCTCGATTTCGCTCTTGTTTCTTCTGTTTGCCGCCGTTTTGGCGGCAAACAGGCGTAGCTTCCCTATGTTGGCAGGTACTTTCGTCCGATCAGCAGGTTCGTCAGTCCCGCCAGCACGTGCAGGCGATTGTCGTTCTTCGCCAAGCCGCGGTAGCGAACCTTGTCGTAACCAAACACGCGCTTGATGTAGCGGAACGGATGTTCCACTTTCGCGCGCACGCTCGCCTTGGCCTTCTCCAGTCGCGCCAGCCGACTTGTCGGGGGCAATTGCGCGCGCTTGCCCGGCCGCAGCGCGACCCGCCAGTCCATGCCCGGGTGCTCGTTTCGCTTTTCGATGCCGGTGTAACCGGCATCGGCCCACACCCGATCTTCTTCGCCATGCAACAGCTGATGCGCATGGTTGATGTCACTGGCGTTGGCCGGCGTCGTTTCCAGGCTATGGATCAAGCCCAGGGCATCGTCCACACCGATGTGCAACTTCATCCCGAAGTACCATTGCTGACCCTTGCGCGTCTGGTGCATCTCCGGATCGCGCGTTCTCGATTCGTTCTTGGTCGAACTCGGTGCCGAGATGATCGTCGCGTCCACGATCGTGCCCTCGCGAAAGATCAGGTTCTGCGCCTTCAGGTGCCGATTGATCTCCTCGAACAGCACCTTGCCGAGCTTGTGCGCTTCCAGGAAGTGCCGAAAATTGAGAATGGTCGTCTCGTCCGGCAACCGCTCCGACAGCCGCAGCCCCGCAAACCGGCGCATCGACTCGATCTCGTACAGCGCGTCCTGCATGCCCGGATCGCTCAGGTTGTAGAACAACTGCAGGCAATGAACCCGCAGCATCACCGACAGCGGGTACGGCGGTCGGCCGGTCTCGCCCTTCGGATAGTGCTTGGCCAGCTTCTTCTCCAGCCGGGACCACGGAATCAGCTGGTCCATGCGCTGCAGGAAAATCTCCCGCCGGGTCCTGTGCTTCTTGTTGACGAACTCGGCTTCGGAAAACGTAAGCTGGCTCAAGACGACATCCTCTGGCAGGCATTGGCAAATTATGCCGTAATGCGCGAGTAATTCAGAGGCTCCCTAAGCTGCTTGAGGGCGAGCGCGAGAAGCTGCTGCAGATGGAAGGCGCGCTGCACACGCGCGTGGTCGGCCAGGACGAGGCGGTGAAATCGGTCGCCGACGCGATCCGGCGTTCGTGCGCCGGGCTGTCCGATCCCGATCGGCCGAACGGCAGTTTCCTGTTCCTTGGCCCGACCGGCGTGG
>JANYBA010000337.1 GCA_025360985.1 Gammaproteobacteria bacterium
CGGAACTGCAGGGCTCGGGCGTTCGCGGTGACGTGTGGACGTGGACCGCGATAGACCCCGATTCCAAGCTCATCGCTTGCTGGCTGGTCGGCACCCGCGACGGTGACGCCGCCAAGGTCTTTATTGCCGACCTGGCATCACGCCTTGCCAATCGCGTTCAACTCACTACAGACGGCCTGCGGGCCTATACGGATGCCGTGCATGAAGGCTTCAAGGTTCCCGTAGACTTCGGGATGCTGGTCAAGAGCTACAGCAACCCGGAAACCCCCGACCGCAAGTACAGCCCGGCCAGCTTCGTTTCAGCCGAAAAGCGCAAGATCATGGGTAACCCGGATATGGAACAACTGTCCACCAGCCATGTCGAGCGCCAGAACCTGACCATGCGTATGTCCATGCGTCGCTTTACCCGACTGACCAACGCATTTAGCAAGAAGGTCGAGAACCACGCCCACGCCGTGGCCCTGCACTTCATGTACTACAACTTCGGGCGCATCCATAAAACGCTGCGGGTTACCCCAGCGATGGAAGCGGGAATTGCCAGTCACGTTTGGTCGCTGGCTGAGATTGCGGCGCTGGTCCCGGAGCCGGTGGCTACGAAGCGCGGGCCGTACAAGAAATACAAGCCCTAAAAAGATACAGGGGTGACCTTTCGGCCACCCCTGGGGAGCGAGTAGTCTGTCGCTCAGGCCCTTTATAGGCCACGACAGACGGGTTTGAGTGGCCGGGAATGTACCGCCGATCCCGAAAAGTGTCAATGAGAAGCCTGACCCAGGGGTAAAGCATGAGAATCGCTGTTTTTGTGGACTATTGGAACTTCCATCTGACCTTGGATACCAAGCAGGGGAAGGCAAAAAATGTGATCGGATACCGGTCAAATATCGACTGGAATGCCGTCGGCCCTCTCTTTGCGAATGCCGCCTGTCCGGTGCTGAGCGTAGACCCTAAAAATCTGTCATACGAGGGCATCTACATTTATACGTCGTTCAACCCGTCGAACGAAAGTGGCAAGAAGTACAGTCGCTGGGCAAATGGCTGGCTAAATCGCCAGCCGGGTATCAATGTCCAGATCCGGGAAAGGAAGCCCAAGAGCCTCCCCAAGTGTCCCGTATGTCACAAGGAAATCACCCATTGCCCGCATACGGGTTGCGGGCAGCCAATCCAAGCGATGGTGGAAAAGGGCATCGACACCCTGCTCGTTACTGATCTGATCCGGCTTGCCGTCAGCAACTCGTATGACGCCGCAGTCATCGTCAGTTCGGATGCCGATATGGTGCCAGCCGTTGAGTTCGTCCAGACCTTTGGCAAGAAGGTTATTCAGGCGGGGTTTCCACCCATCGGGATCGACTTGGCGACGAAGTGCTGGGGGTCTTTCGACATCATGCCTTTGGCAGGACAAGTCGAACGAAAAATCTGATTCAAACTGAGACAGCACCACGATAAGTGCTTGTATTGCAAGCGCTCTGCGGCTGTCCTATAATTCCGCTTCTTTGCCCCGCCCGCTCCCAGGATTCCGCCATGAAAGTCCTCAATTCGCTCAAGTCGGCCAAGACCCGCCACCGCGACTGCAAAGTCGTTCGCCGGCGCGGCAAGGTCTTCGTGATCTGCAAGTCCAACCCGCGTTTCAAGGCCCGCCAGCGCTAAGCGCTGCCAGCCCGTGGCGGAAACAGGAACGCCGGCCATCGCCGGCGTTTTAGTGTCCGCCGGACCTTTCAGGCCAGGCGATGGCGCACGGCCGGGCGATTTGCGAAGATTCCCTGCCCCGGCCTCGCCGGTAGCGCGATCCCCCCACCGAGGTGCCCCATGAAAATCATCGCCCTCCTTTTCACTGTCACCGCCGGCCTTGCCCTGCAGGCGCCCCCCGCCGTCGCCGACACCCTGCTGATCCAGCGGGTCCAGGCCGAGCAAGGCGCGCACATGCCCAAGCGCGGCAGTTCCATGGCCCAGGTCGAGGCGCAGTTCGGCGCCCCCCGGGAGAAATTCCCGGCCGTCGGCGGCGGCAGCCCCAAGACGCCGCCGATCACCCGCTGGCAGTACGACCAGTTTTCGGTGTACTTCGAGAACACCCACGTCGTCGACGCCGTCATGACCAAGGCCACTCCCGAAGAGCTCGGCCCGGCGCCCGTCAAGCCCTGAGGAATGACCGCCAGCCTGCGTTTCCCGGCGGAATGGGAGCCCCAGTCCGCCGTCCTGATCGCTTGGCCGCACGCAGGCACGGATTGGTTCGACCGGCTGGCTGGAGTCGAGGCGACCTATGTCGCCCTCGTCAAGGCGATTACCCGCTTCGAGCGAGTTCTGGTATGCGTTCCGGACGGCAAGTTGGCCGCGCATGCCACGTCGGCCTTGGCCGGTGTGGGCGTGGACCTCGAACGCGTGCGCTTCGTCCCGACCCCATACAACGACACCTGGCTGCGCGACTCCGGGCCGATAACCCTGCGCGACGGCGACGGCTTCCGCCTGCTCGACTTTTTTTTCACCGCCTGGGGCGGCAAATTCGTTTCCGACCTCGACGACAAGGTCGTCTCGACCCTGTACGGCCAAGGCATTTTTCGCGACGCCCGCCACCTGCGCATCGGTTTCGCGCTCGAAGGCGGCGCGATCGAAACCGATGGCGCCGGCACCTTGCTGACGACCTGGCGTTGCCTGCACGAACGCCATTCCGGGAAATCGCGCGAGGAAATCACCGCGACGCTCGAATCGTCATTGGCGCAAGACCGGACCCTTTGGCTGGAGCGTGGCTATCTCGAAGGCGACGACACCGACGCCCACATCGACACACTCGCCCGCTTTGCCGGCCCGGATGCGATCGTTTTCCAGGGCTGCCAGGATCCCGGCGACGCGCACTTCCTGGAACTCCAGGCCATGGCCGGCGAATTGGCGGCATTCCGCACCGGGGACGACCGGCCCTACCGTTTGTTCGAATTGCCCTGGGCGAAACCGATCGTCGACGATGGTCGGCGGCTGGCGGCCTCGTACGCGAATTTCCTGATCGTCAACGGCGCGGTGCTGATGCCGGCCTATGGCGACGACGCCGATGCCCGCGCCGCTGAGGTGCTGGCGCAGGCATTTCCCGATCGCGAAATCGTTCCGGTATCCTGCCGAGCGCTGATCTGGCAGAACGGCAGCCTGCACTGCCTGACCATGCAATTACCCGAAGGCCTGATCGCATGAACAACACGCTCCCGGTCGCCCTGGTGCAGGACCGCGACCACGGTTCGGTCGCCGCCAACCTGGCCAATATCGAGGCGCGCGTGGCCGAAGCGGCGGCGCGCGGCGCCAAGCTGGTGCTGCTGCAGGAACTGCACAACGGCGCGTATTTCTGCCAGCACGAAAGCGTCGCCGAATTCGATCGCGCCGAAGCCGTGCCCGGTTCGACCACCGAGCGGCTGGCACAACTCGCGAAATCACACGGCGTCGTTATCATTGGATCGGTGTTCGAGCGCCGCGCCGCCGGGCTTTACCACAACACCGCGGTGGTGCTCGACAGCGATGGCTCGCTCGCCGGCAAGTACCGCAAGATGCATATCCCGGACGATCCGGGTTTCCACGAAAAATTCTATTTCACGCCCGGCGACCTCGGCTTCACGCCGATCAAGACCAGCGTCGGCCGCCTGGGCGTGCTGGTCTGTTGGGACCAGTGGTATCCGGAGGCCGCGCGCCTGATGGCCTTGGCGGGCGCCGATCTGCTGCTGTACCCAACGGCCATCGGTTGGGACCCCGGCGACGAAGCGGCCGAGAAAAATCGCCAGCGTGACGCCTGGATGCTCAGCCATCGCGGCCATGCCGTGGCCAACGGCCTGCCGGTGCTCAGTTGCAATCGCGTCGGTTTCGAGGCCTCGCCGATTGGCGGCGCCGGAATCCAGTTCTGGGGCAGTAGCCACATCCTCGGCCCGCAGGGCGAGATGCTGGCCGAAGCGGGCACGGATGCGCCTGAGGTGCTCATGCACGAAATCGACCTCAAGCGCAGCGAGCAGGTGCGGCGGATCTGGCCCTTCCTGCGCGACCGGCGCATCGACGCCTACCAGGATTTGCTGCGGCGGTACCGCGATTGAGCACGACCGCCGAGGGACCCTCCCACGACCTCCTCGCCGGGCAGCCGCACGCCGTCGTCGAGCGCGACGGCGTTCGCTACACCCTGCTCGGGACCGCCCACGTTTCCCGGGCCAGCGTCGATGCCGTCGAACAGTGCGTGGCCAGTGGTCGCTACGACACCATCGCGGTCGAGCTGGATGCGAACCGTCTGCGCGCGCTGACCGAGCCGGACCTGCTGCACAAGCTCGACCTGTTCCAGATCATCCGCGAGGGCAAGATCGGCCTGGTCGCAGCGAACCTCGCCCTGGCCGCCTACCAGCGCCGGCTCGCCGAACAACTGGGCGTCGAACCCG
>JANYBA010000255.1 GCA_025360985.1 Gammaproteobacteria bacterium
AAGGCGACGTTAGCGCGCTCGCGTGAGGCCACCGCGGGCAGAATGTGTGCGGGCGGTGAAGTCCTGGATCGGCAGCCTGAAGGTCGCGACGGCGCCACCGTCAGGGCGGTTGTCGAGGCTGGCTGCGCCACGGTGCAAGGCCGCCACTTCGCGCACGAAACTCAGGCCGAGCCCGCTGCTGCGCGCGCCATCGGGGCGCGGTAGGGAGAAGAATCGTTCGAATACCCGGTCGCGGGCGAACTCCGGAATGCCCGGTCCCTCGTCTTCGATCCGGAGCACCAGGCCGCCGTCCTCGCGTTGCAGGCAAACGCCGACGACGCCATCAGCCGGGGAGAAATCGGCGGCATTGTCCAGCAGGTTGACGATCGCCTGGCCGAGCAGGAAACGATCGCCCAGTACTGGCGGCAAGTCGGGATCGAGGCTCGTCGAAGTCCGCACCGCCTTGCGCGCGAATCGCGGTTCCGCCAAGCGCAGGGCCTCGCCGACCAGCGCCGCCACGTCGACCGCTTCGACTTTTTCCAGCGCCTGCCGGTGTTCGACCGCCGCCAACGCCAGCATCTTGTCGATCATCGCGGCCAGCCGCTGCGACTGCTCGGCGATATTGCGCAGGAACCGCTCGCGATCCTCGTATGGTGGCGATTCGCCCAGGATTTCGGCGGCGCCGTGGATCGCCGCCAACGGACTTTTCATTTCGTGGGCGAGCGTTTGCACGTACTGCTCGACGTATTGTTTGCCTTCGAGCCGATTGCGCATGGTTTCCAGCGCGCGACCGAGTTCGCCCAATTCGCCGCCGCCGACATCGGGCAAGGTCGCGCGTTCGCCGGCGGTGACCGACTTGGCGTAGCGACCGAGCCGGTCGACGCTGCGCGCCAGCCAGAAGGTGACGGCCAGGCCGATCAGGAACGACAGCCCGAGCAACCAGGCGCCCTGGCGCAGGATCGCCGCGCGGCTGGCGGTGATGAAGGGCTTGGACAGGCGGTTTTCCCGCGCCACGGTCAGCACGCCGATGATGCGGCCGCCATCGCGGACCGGCGCGGCCACGTACATCACCGAGCTCTCCTCGTCCTTGGGATCGATGCGGGTCGAGCGCGCGCCGTAGTGCCCGCGCAGGGTCAGGTAGACATCATTCCAGCGCGAGAAATCCTTGCCGAGGTCGCGGTGCCAGGAATCGTAGGCGACCACGCCACGGTCGTCGGTGACATAGACCCGGTAGCCGAAGCTCGCCTTGGCCACGCCGGAGATGCGCGCGTTGAGTGAGCTCGCCGCCAGTCCATCGATCGCCCTTGCGAACTTGCCGTCGGCGATGTGACCGGCGCGCAGGTCCGGGGCGGCCAGCGCCGCCAATGACGCGGCGCTGTCGACGAGGCTGGATTCCATCGCCTGGCGCACGCCGGGTTTCACTTCGTTGACGAAGACCCGCATCACGAAGAAGCCAGCCAGCCCGACGATCAGGAAATAGCCGAGGAAGATGCGAACGCCTATGCGCATGGCTCAGGCCTTCAGGCTGACACTTTCAGGCTATAACCCAGGCCGCGATGGGTCTGGATCGGGTCGCGGGACGGATCGATCGCACGCAGTTTGGCGCGCAGGGTCTTCACGTGTGTGTCGACCGTGCGCTCGTCGGTCTCGCCAGCGTCGCGCCAGACGTCGTCCATCAGGCGCTCGCGGGCGAGGATGGCGCCCGGCCGCGCCAGCAAGGCCGCGAGTAGCCGGTGTTCGTAGCGCGTCAAGGCGAGTTCGACGCCGCGGTAGCGAATGCGCTGGCCGGCGATGTCCTGGGCAAACGCGCCGGACTCGCGCCAAGTGCCGGCAGTCGGGGCCAGGCTGCGCCGCAGGCGGGCGCGCACGCGCGCCACCAGCTCGCGCGGCGAGAACGGCTTGACCATATAATCGTCGGCGCCGAGCTCCAGGCCGAGCACGCGGTCGATCTCGCCGTCGCGCGCGGTCAGGAAGATGATCGGCATGCTGGAAAATCCGCGCAGCTCGAGGCACAGGTCGAAGCCGGTAATGTCGGGCAGACCCACATCCAGCACGGCCAGGTCGAAGTCGCCGCCGCGCAGGCGGGCGAGCGCTTCGCCACCGAGCAGGCAGTGCTCGACGAGGTAGCCCTCGCCGCGCAAGGCATAGAGCACGGCGTCGGCGATCGCGGCTTCGTCTTCGACGAGGAGAATTCGTGTCATGGCGGTAAAGACTATATCCTCGGAGCCAATGAATTACCGCCACGCCTTCCACGCCGGCAACCACGCCGATGTGCTCAAGCACGTCGTCCTGCTGGCGATGATCGAGGCGCTAGCGCGCAAAGACGCCCCCTACTTCGTCCTGGACACCCACGCCGGGCGCGGTCGCTACCTGCTACAGGGCGAACAGGCAGGCAAGACCGGCGAAGCGCAGGGCGGAATCTTCAAGCTGTTCGTGCTGCACGGCCTGCCGGCGCTGCTGCAGCGTTACCTCAAGCGCGTCCAGGCCGACAATCCGGTCGGCGCGCTTATCGCTTATCCCGGGTCGCCGCTGATCACTGCCCAGGCCATGCGTGCCGGCGATCGCCTGGTCGCCTGCGAACTGCAAGTGGAGGAAGCGCAGGCGCTGGCGTCATTGTTCGCGCACGATCGGCGCGTCGACGTCCGCCATGCCGATGGCTATGCCACCGTCAAGGCCACGCTGCCGCCGAAGGAGCGGCGCGGCCTGGTCCTGATCGATCCGCCCTACGAGGCCCAGGACGAGGAATTCGGCACGATCCTGTCTGCCCTCAAGGAAGGCCTGACGCGTTGGCCGACCGGCATCTACGCGGTCTGGTACCCGATCAAGATGCGACGCACATTGAACGCATTCTTCCGCAAGGCCGCCTTGCTGCCCTGCAAGTCGGCGTTGCTGGTCGAGCTGCAGGTCCACGCCGACGACACGCCGCTGCGCTTGAACGGCAGCGGCCTGCTGATCCTCAATCCGCCATGGCAATTGGATGTCGAACTCGCGCCGGTCCTGCCGGTGCTGGCACGACTGCTCGGTGAACGCCACCCGAGCTGGCGGATCGAGTGGCTCAAGCCCGATTTTGGCTAGGGCGAATCGTCGGGCTCGAAGAAGCTCCACTTCACGTCCGGGAAGCGTTGCTTGAGCGCCACTTCGATGGCGTTTATCCGGGTGATGCTGAGCGAGGTCGGCGCTTCCGGCTCGGCCATTTCGGCCTGCACCGCCACCATGATTTCGTTGCCGAGCTGCAGGGTGATCACGCTGAAGATCCGGCCGAGCTCGGCACGCGAATTCAGGAATTCAAGGATGGCATCGCGGGTGGCCGGCTCGACGCTTTGGCCGATCAGCATGGCCTTGACCTGGACTGCCACGAAGGCGCCCACGACCATGAGCAACAAGCCGATGCCGATCGTGCCGATCGCGTCGTAGACCGGATTGCCGGTGATCATGGTCGCCGCCACCGCCGCCAGCGCCAGCGCCAGGCCAAGCAGGGCGGCGAGGTCTTCGCCGAAGATCACCACCAGTTCGACCTGGCGGCTTTCCCGGAACCAGCGCCACAGGTTCAAGTCGCCGCGCGCCTTGTTCACTTCCACCAGGCAGGCGCGCATGGACACGGCCTCGGCGAGGAAACTGAAGGCGAGCACCGCGATGGCGATCCAGGGGCGATTGAGCGGGTCGTGCTGCTTGAGCTTGTGCCAGCCTTCAACGAGCGAAAACATGCCGCCGACCGAGAACAGCATCAGCGCGACCAGGAACGACCAGAAATAAATCTCCTTGCCGTAGCCGAGCGGATTGTCCAGCGATGGCGGTCGCTTGGCGCGACGAATGCCGAACAGCAGCAGCAACTGGTTGCCGCAGTCGGCCAGCGAGTGCACGGCTTCGGCCAGCATGGCCGCCGAACTGGTGAGCACGGCGGCCGCGGCCTTGCCAAGGAAAATGACGAAATTGGCGCCTAGCGCGTAAAAAATCGTCCTGAGGGAATCGCCTTTGCCTGCCATGTCCTGGTTCGATTGGTGTGCGATGGGTGCCGAGCGGCAAGTTTAGCATCCGGGTCATTAGAGCCGAGGCCCCAGCGATTCGTGCGACGCTGGCGTCCGTGACCTCGTTCCGCCAAACCTTGCGCCTGGCCGACGGCCGAACGGTCCGTATCCGGCCAATTTCGGCCGACGATGCCGGCCCGATCGCGGCCGGCTTCGCGCTGCTGACCGACGAGGAGATCCGTAGCCGCTTCCTGCACCAGATCAAGTCCCTGGGCCCGGAGCAGCTGCAGCAGCTCACCCACCCCGACCGGCGCAACGAATTCGTGCTGGTGGCCGCCGAAGCCCTGCCGCCCGGACAAGCCCTGGTCATGGCGGTCGCCCGCTTGTCCCGCGACAGCGCCGACAAGTCCCGCGCCGAATTCGGAATCCTGGTCAGCCATTTCGTGAGCGGACAGGGCCTCGGCCGACGATTGCTGCAACTCTTGCTCGACTGGGGCGCCCGCCACGGCCTGCGCGAAATCTACGGCGATGTCATGGCCGAGAATGCGCCGATGCTGCGGGTCGCCGCCGCGCTGGGATTCGAGCGCGAACGCGTGCCTGGCGATGCCAGCCTGCTGCGCGTGCGCAAACGAATCGCCTGACCGCAGCGGCCGGGCTGGTAAACTGCGCGGCCAATGCCAGCGCGCCCACTTCTTCCGGTTCCGCCGCGCCCACGCGCGGGGCAGCAGCGCGCCTATTGGCGCGCGCCGGCGAGCGCCAGCGCCCTGGCACTGGGCCTGGCGGAGCTGGCGCGCAACCACGACGGCCTGGTGTTGGCGGTTGCACGCGACAGCCACGCGGCGCAATCGCTGGAAAACGACCTCCGGATTTTTTCAGGTGACCTGCCGGTACTGCATTTCCCGGATTGGGAAACCCTGCCCTACGACCTGTTCAGCCCGCACCCGGACATCGTGAGCCAGCGCGTCGCCGCGCTGTTCCGCCTGCCGACCACGACGCGCGGCGTGCTGGTGGTGCCGGTGTCGTCGCTGATGCAACGGCTGCCGCCACCGCGATGGATAGCCGGCAATGCCCTGGAACTGAGCAAGGGCCAACGGCTCGACCTCGATGCGGAAAAACGCCGGCTGGAAAGCAGCGGTTACCGGCATGTTCCGCAGGTGCTCGATCCCGGTGACTTCGCCGTGCGCGGCGCTTTGCTCGACTTGTTTCCGATGGGCTCGGATGTCCCGTTCCGGATCGAGCTGTTCGACGACGAAATCGATTCGCTGCGCAGCTTCGACCCGGAAACGCAGCGCTCCGACCATCCGGTCGATTCGATCCGGCTGCTGCCGGCGCGCGAATTCCCGCTCGACGCGGCCAGCGTCAAGCGCGCGCGCGAGGCGCTCAGCGCTCGCTTCGACTTCGATCCGCGCCGTTGCCCGCTTTACCAGGACCTGAAGGAAGGCGGTGCGCCGGCCGGCATCGAGTATTACTTGCCGCTGTTTTTCGAGCGCACCGCTTCTCTGTTCGAGCACCTGGGCAAGGACGCCTTGCTGGTGCTCGGCGAGGGCGTGGACACGGCCGCCGAGGCGTTCTGGAAGCAGACGCAGGAGCGCTGGGAGCAGCGCCGCCACGACATCGAACGACCGGTGCTGGCGCCCGACGAGATATTCCTGCCGCCCGACGACATGCGCGCCGAGTTCAATCGCCACCCGCGCATCGACGTTTGCGGCGTTGAACATCCGCAGTGGCAGAAATCGCTGGCGATCGCCGAGCAACCGGCGCCGGCCCTGCCCTGGCTGGAAAAAGGCGGCGAACCGGGCGCGGCGCTGCGTTCGTTCCTGGCCAATTACCCGGGACGCGTACTTTTGGCCGCGGACTCCGCGGGACGGCGCGAAGCCCTGATCGAATTGCTGGCCGGCGCCGAGCTTCGCCCCAGCGTGGTGTCCGGCTGGGCGGAATTCCTGCAAGGCAAGGCAACCCTCACCCCTACCCCTCTCCCGGGGGGAGAGGGGAATGAACCATCTCGATTCGCGATTACCGTCGCCGCGCTGGAAGACGGCTTCGCCCTGACCGAGCCGGCCCTGGCGATCCTGACCGAACGCCAGTTGTTCCCGGAACGCAGCGACCAGAGCCGGCGCCGCCGGCGCGCGACACGCGACCCGGAACAGGTGCTGCGCGACCTGAGCGAAATCACTATCGGATCGCCGATCGTGCACGAGGACCATGGCGTCGGCCGCTACCAGGGACTGGTCGTCCTCGACCCGGGCGGCGTCCACGGCGAATACCTGTGCATCGAGTACGCCAAGGGCGACAAGCTCTATGTGCCGGTGTCGCAACTCGAACGGGTCGGCCGCTACTCCGGACTCTCGCCGGAATTCGCGCCCCTGCATTCGCTCGGCGGCGATGCCTGGGAAAAAGCCAAGAAGAAGGCGGCCGAGAAGGTCCGCGACGTCGCCGCCGACCTGCTCGACATCCAGGCGCGGCGCCACGCCCGCAAGGGCCAGGCGCTGGCGCTCGACCGCGGCCTGTACGAGCCCTTCGCCGCCGCTTTCCCATTCGAAGAAACTGCCGACCAGCTGTCGGCGATCGATGCCGTGATCGCCGATCTCGGCCGGCCGACGCCGATGGATCGCGTGGTCTGCGGCGACGTCGGTTTCGGCAAGACCGAAGTGGCCGTGCGCGCCGCCTTCGTCGCCGCCAGCGCCGGCAAGCAGGTGGCGGTGCTGGTGCCGACGACGCTGCTGGCCGAACAGCACTACCGCAATTTCCGCGATCGTTACGCCGATGCGCCGATCCGGGTCGAGGTGCTGTCGCGCTTCAAGTCGGCCAAGGAGATAAAGGCCGCGCTGGAGGCGATAGAACAGGGCCGCATCGACGTGATCGTCGGCACCCATCGCCTGCTGCAGAAAGACGTGCGCTTCAAGGACCTGGGACTGGTGATCGTCGACGAGGAGCAGCGTTTCGGCGTCCGCCAGAAGGAAGCGCTCAAGGCCCTGCGCGCCGAAGTGCACCTCTTGACACTCACCGCCACGCCGATCCCTCGTACCCTGAACATGGCCATGAGCGGCCTGCGTGAACTGTCGATCATCGGCACGCCGCCGGCACACCGGCTGGCGGTCAAGACCTTCGTCACCGCCTGGGATACCGCGCTGTTGCGCGAAGCGTTCCAGCGCGAACTGGCGCGCGGCGGCCAGGTCTATTTCCTGCACAACGAAGTCGACAGCATCGAGAAAATGGCGCGTGACCTCGGCGAACTGGTGCCGGAGGCGCGGATCCGCATCGCCCATGGCCAGATGCCGGAACGGGAGCTGGAACAGGTGATGGTCGACTTCCACCGCCAGCGCTTCAACGTATTGGTGTGCACGACCATCATCGAATCCGGCATCGACATCCCGTCGGCGAATACCATCATCGTCAACCGCGCCGATCGTTTCGGCCTCTCGCAACTGCACCAGCTGCGCGGCCGGGTCGGCCGTTCCCACCATCGCGCCTATGCCTACCTGGTGGTGCCGAACAAGAAGGCCATGACCGGCGATGCCGAGAAGCGCCTGGAGGCGCTGGCCTCGCTCGAGGAGCTCGGTGCCGGCTTCACGCTGGCCACGCACGACCTCGAGATCCGCGGCGCCGCCGAGCTGCTCGGCGAGGAGCAGAGCGGCCAGATCACCGAGGTCGGCTTCGCGCTCTACACCGAATTGCTGGAGCGCGCGGTCAAGTCGATCCGCTCGGGCAAGATGCCCGACCTCGATCCGGCCCTGCACCACGGCGCCGAGATCGAGCTGCACGTGCCGGCGCTGATTCCGGACGATTACCTGCCCGACGTCCACGCGCGCCTGACCCTGTACAAGCGCATCGCTTCGGCGCGCGACGAAGATGGCCTCGCGGAATTGCAGGTGGAAATGGTCGATCGCTTCGGCGTTCTGCCGGAACCGGCCAAGCAATTGTTCGCCATCACTTCGCTCAAGCTGGAAGCCAACCGCCTCGGCTTGCGCAAGCTTGATCTCGGCGACAAGGGCGGCCGCGTGCACTTCCTGGCGAAACCGAACGTCGACCCTATGTCGGTGATCCGCTTGATCCAATCCCAGCCCAAGGTCTATACCATGGACGGACCGGACCGCCTGCGCGTACGCATGGACCTCCCGGACGCGGCCTCACGGCTGCGCACGGCGCGCGGATTGTTCACCCTGCTCAAGTCGTGAGGTTGCCATGACCACCATCCTCGCCCCCCGGATCCACGACCTCGGCGGCTTCACCGTCGGTCGCGCCCTGCCGCACCTGCAGCGGCGCAACGTCGGGCCGTTCGTGTTCTTCGACCATATCGGGCCGGCCGTGATTTCTGCGGAGCAGCCGATTGCCGTGCGCCCGCATCCGCATATCGGGCTGGCGACAGTCACCTACTTGTGGGAAGGCGCGATGATGCACCGCGACAGCCTCGGCTCGGTGCAGGAAATCCAGCCCGGCGACGTCAACTGGATGACGGCCGGACGCGGCATCGTCCATTCCGAGCGCACGCCGGAGCGCCTGCTCGGGAAATCGCAGGCCTTCCATGGTTTGCAGACCTGGATCGCGCTGCCGCAGGCGCACGAAGACGCCGAACCCTCGTTCGCGCACCATCCGAAGGCCAGCCTGCCGATGATCGAGGGCGACGGCGTGCACCTGCGCATCGTCGCCGGCAAGGCTTTCGGCGCGAGCTCGCC
>JANYBA010000393.1 GCA_025360985.1 Gammaproteobacteria bacterium
TTCCCACGTCGGCGGCGACGTCAGCAACGTCAACGGCGCCATCGTCGTCCAGCAGACCGAAGTCGGCGGCAGCATCCACACCGTCACCGGCGACATCACCGTCGGCGCGGAATCGATCGTCCATGGCGGCATCCTGGTCGAGAAGCCCAACCACTCGGGCTGGAACTTCAGCTTCGGCAAACAGCGCAATCCGCGGATCGTGATCGGGCCCAAGGCCGTGGTCGACGGCGAATTGCGCTTCGAACGCGAGGTCGAACTGTTCGTGCACCCGACCGCCAAGGTCGGCAAGATCATCGGCGCCACCGCGCGATCCTTCACCGACGCCCTGCCGGCGCGCGATCGCGACTGAGTCGCTTTCCGTCATGCCCGCGCAGACGGGGTCCAGCGGCTTTAAAGCAAAGTCACTGGGTCCCCGCCTCCGCGGGGACGATGGGCAAAGCGAAGCGCTGCAAGGCTTCGGCGACATTCGCCGGTTGCGCCATCACGGGTATTTGACCCGCTTTCTGTGCCCTCAGCGCTCGGATGACTGCCGTCTTGAGCACCATATCACCTGGTGATATAGTATGGCTCCGATGACCCGCGCATTCAGGACGGCTGCGTTTACCCGCTGGATGAAGAAATCCAGCCTGACCGATGCCGACCTGTGGCGATCCGTCGCGGAAATGCGACAAGGCTTGATCGATGCCCATCTCGGTGGGCAGGTGGTGAAGAAGCGAATCGCTCCTGCGGGCCGCGGCAAGCGAGGTGCTGCGCGTACGTTGGTCGCCACTAATCTGGGAAGCCGATGGTATTTTTTGTTTGGCTTCGAAAAGAACGAACGCGCCAATATCGACCAAGCCGAGCTGCAAGCGCTCCAGGAGATCGCCAAGGATCTGCTGCGGCTCGATGACATAGCGATCGCCAGCGCCTTGGCGACCCGTTCAATAGTGGAGATATGCCATGACGACGAAGACGACCAAGTCCGGTAGCCGGATCCTTGACGAGGTGCACGGCACCGCGGCGGACCTGCGCCGCGCCGGCGTGATCAGTGCGCGCCGCATGCACGAGTACGACGCGCTGTGCCATCTTGAGGTCCCGGTGATCGGCTATCGCAAGATCAAGTCGATCCGCAAGCATGCGCAGGTCAGCCAGGCGGTGTTTGCGGCCATCTTGAATATCAGCGCGTCGACGGTTCAGAAGTGGGAGATTGGCGAGAAGAAGCCCAGTGGGGCCTCGCTCAAGCTGCTCGACCTGATCGACCGCAAGGGCTTGGAGGCGGTCCTGTAATCGTGCGGATCAGGAAGTGTCCCTGGCACCTTTTCTGAGTCATGCCCGCGCAGGCGGGCATCCAACGTCTTCAAGGCGAAGTCACTGGGTCCCCGCCTCCGCGGGGACGACGGGCACAAGAAAACGCTGCAAGGCCTCGGCGACGTTCGCCGGCTGCGCCATCATCGGCATGTGGCCGCAGCCAGCCAGGATCACGGTCCGGCTGTCCGGCAGGCCGGCGCGGAAGATGTCGGCCGCGCTGACGTCGATCACGCGGTCGTCGCGGCACCAGAGCAACAACACCGGCAAATGGATGTTCGACAACTGCGCCTGAAGTTCGAACGCTTCCGGGCCGCGGCCGATGGCGTCGAGCACTTGCTGTTCGAACGCGACATCGGCGCGGCGCTGCGCGACCAGGGCCCGGTCCACTGGCCAGGGTACGAACGGCGGATCGGTGAAGACGATGCCGAGGTAGCGGTGCAATTCGGCGCGGGTCCTGACTTCGAAGGGATTACGCCCGGCCAGCACTTCGCGGCCGAAATCGTTGTCGGCGAAGCGCACGCCGGACGAGGACATCAGCACCAGGCGCTGCGCGGCGTCGGGATGGCGAGCGATGAGCAAACCGGCGATCTGCCCGCCCATCGAATGTCCGACCAGCAGCGCCGGTTTCTCACCCAGTGCGGCAAGGAAGGCCGCCAGGCGTTGCGATTGCGCGATCGGCCCGTAGTCGGCGCTGGCCTGGCGTTCGCTGGCGCCCCAACCGGGCAGGTCGGGGGCGACGACGCGATAGCGCTTGGCCAACTCGCGCATCAGCGGCAGCCAGTTCTCCTTGCTGCCAGTGAAACCATGCACCAACACGATCAATGGCCCGCTGCCGGCCTCGATATAACTCCAGCGATGCTGCGCCGCCGCCAGGGTGCGTTCGCTCGCGCCGGCGAGCCAGCGCTGGCGGGCGAATTCCGCCTGCAGGATCCGCTCTGGCATCACCGCGGCGATGCCAACCGTGGTCAGCGCCAGCCCCAGCGACACCGCCAGGGCGACCCGGCGTTTGCTCACGGACGCCGCGGACGCGTCATGGCGTCGCCGGTTTCGGGTCGGCGAGCGCGGCTTCGATCGAGCCGATGGTGATCGGGTGCAGGGCCGGACGCGCCTTGGCGAAGACCTCGCGCGCAAAAGCCAGGCCATCCGGCGTTTTCGCCAGCGCGACATAGGTCGGCATGATCAGCTTGCGCCGGCCGATCGTCGCCAGGAACGCGGCGATACCCGGGCGCGCGGCGGTGTAGCCGTTGCGCACGGTCAGCGGGTACCAGCACTGGGCGATTTCGCCATTGGCGGTGCCGGTGAAGTGCCAGGCGCCGTCGAGCTGCTTGAGCTGGTCGACGGTCAGGGTCTCCGGCATGCCCTCGAGGAAATGCACCCACTCCTGCGTGCTCCACTTCGAAGTGTCGATGTCGGCGGGCGTCATGTGGCCGGCCAGCCAATGGCCGCGCGCTTCGTCGACGGCATCCAGGCGCTGGGACGTCGCCGCCGGCGCGAACGCGGGAATGCCCGACTCGTGCAGCCAGGCGTGCAATTCCGCCGCCGTCGCCTTGCCCGGATTCTTGTCGACCAGTTCGGCATTGAGGAAGCGCTCGAATTCGGCGCTGTCGGTGCTGGTGAAGGCGTGGTCGTCGAACCACTTGCGCAGGAAGGGATCGAACACCGCGCGGCCGTAGCGCTCTTCCAGGAAGCACAGGAACCACTGGCCCTTGATGTAGGCGACGCTGGTCAGGCCCTCGTCCGGATCGCGATTGGTTAGCGGCGGCAAGGCCAGCACCTGGCCGTCGGGCTTGAGCTCCTTCATTTCCTCGGCCAGCCCGTGGCGCGCGATCACCTTCTCCATGTCGGAGGCTTCGGCGCCATAAAGCGCTTCGACGATGCGGTCCTGCACGTAGGTGGTGAAGCCTTCGTTGAGCCAGATGTCCTTCCAGCTCGAATTGGTCACCAGGTTGCCCGACCAGCTATGCGCCAGTTCATGCGCGACCAGGCTGACCAGGGACTTGTCGCCGACGATGACGGTCGGCGTGG
>JANYBA010000024.1 GCA_025360985.1 Gammaproteobacteria bacterium
GGAGCCGTTCCAGGATTCCAAGGTCGGGGTCTGGGGCCAAACTCGCGAACACTGGCTGGCGCGCAGGAATTCCCTGGCATGAACACCGTCTATGGAATGAAGGCTTCGGGCAATTGCTACAAGCTGCAGTTGCTGCTTGAGCAACTCGGCCAGCCGTACCGCTGGATCGAGACCGACAGCACGACGGGCGAGACGCGAACGCCTGAGTTCCTGGCCAAGAATCCCAATGGCAAGGTGCCCCTGCTGGAACTGGAAGACGGCCGCCGCTTGCCCGAGTCGAACGCGATCCTGTGCTTCCTCGCCGAAGGCTCGCGTTTCCTGCCGGATGATCGCTGGCAGCGCGCGCAAGTCCTGCAATGGCTGTTCTTCGAGCAGTACAGCCACGAGCCCTATATCGCGGTGGCGCGCTTCATCGCCAAATGGCTGCCGGCCGACCACCCGCGCCAGGCGGACCTCCCGAAGTTGCGCGAGCGCGGTTACCAGGCGCTCGGCGTGATGGAAAAGCAGCTCGCGCGGACCGATTTCCTGGTCGAGTCCGGCTACACCATCGCCGACATCGCGCTTTACGCCTACACCCACGAAGCCCATGTCGGCGGCTTCGACCTCGATGCCTACCCGGCGATTCGCGCCTGGCTGGCGCGGGTCGAGGTGCAACCCGGTTTCGTCCCGCAGAGTTATTGACCACCACGCAAAGAACGCTTCGCAAAGAGCCTGCCATGTCCGCTGTCGCACCCTTGATTCCCGCCCGCCAGAAAGACGTCAACCGCGCCAAGGTCTGCGACGAGAACTTCACCGAGTTCGTTCGCTCCTGGTCCGGCAAGGCCCGGCACAAGCCGGCGCCGGGCGACCCCGTGCTGCCCGGCAGCCAGATGACGGCGGCGGATTTCCTCGAAGTGTTCGAATCGCAGCTGATCAGTCGCCACCTCGACCTGATGGCGCGGGTCCTGCGCTTGCAGCAGAAGGTGTTCTACACCATCGGTAGTTCCGGCCACGAAGGCAATGCCATGGTCGCGCGGCTGACGCGCCACACCGATCCCGCCTTCCTGCATTACCGCAGCGGCGGCTTCATGGCCGAACGTTTCCGCAAATTGCCCAGCTTTGAAGGAAAAGAGCTGGATCCGATCATGGATTCGGCCCTGAGTTTCGCCGCCAGCAAGGACGATCCGATTTCCGGCGGCCGCCACAAGGTCTGGGGCTCCAAGCCGCTGTGGGTATTGCCGCAGACCTCGACCATCGCCTCGCATTTGCCGAAAGCGCTTGGCACCGCCGTCGCCATCGAACAGGCGCGGCGCATCGGCCACAATCTGCCGATCCCGGAAGACTCGATCGCAATCTGTTCCTTCGGCGACGCTTCCAGCAATCATGCCACCGCCCAGACCGCGTTCAATACCGCGCAGTGGACCGCCTTCCAGAAACTGCCGGCGCCGGTGCTGTTCGTTTGCGAAGACAACGGCATCGGCATTTCGGTGAAGACGCCGGCGGGTTGGGTCGCCAATGCCTTCCGCCACCGCCCGGGCCTGGACTATTTCTTCGCCGACGGGCTCGACCTCGCCGAGGGTTACGGCCAGGTGGAAGCTGCGGTCCAGCATTGCCGGCGCACGCGCCGCCCGACTTTCCTGCACCTGCGCACGACCCGGATCATGGGCCACGCCGGCACCGATTTCGAAATCGAATGGCGCAGCTTCGAGGAATTGATGGCGGTCGAGGCCAGCGATCCGCTGCTGCGCTCGGCGGCGATTGCGCTCGAGTCCGGCCTGATCAACCAGGACGACCTGCTGGGACTGTACGAATTCGTCCGGGTCAAATGCTTCGCCGCCGCGGAAGAAGCCGATAGCCGGCCCAAGCTCACCAGCCTCAAGGAAGTGATGGCGCCGCTGGCGCCGTACACGCCGGCCAAGGTCGCGGCCGAAGCCAGCCGCGCGGTCGCCCAGGACAAACGCATCGCGGTATTCGGCAGCGAAGCGAAACTGCCCGAGCAGCAGCCGCCCCGGCACCTCGCCATCCAAATCAACAACGCCTTGCACGACCTGTTCTGCAAATACCCCGAGGCGCTGCTGTTCGGCGAGGACGTCGCGCAGAAAGGCGGCGTCTACACGGTCACCAAGGGCCTGCACAAGACCTTCAAGGGCGCGCGGGTGTTCAACACCCTGCTCGACGAGACCATGATCCTGGGCCTGGCCCAGGGCT
>JANYBA010000036.1 GCA_025360985.1 Gammaproteobacteria bacterium
GAGGTGATTTACGAAAACCACCAGCGCTTCGCGGTGCTTGAGCGCAAGTACGAGCTGGCAGGGAAATACGTGTTCGCCTTTGTCCGTAATCCCTACGATCGCCTGTCGAGCTGGTTCCGCTTCCACGCCGACATGGAGCCCTACCGCTCGGTCACTTTTGCGCAATGGATCGATCGCGGCTGCCCGACCCATTGGACCGTGCAGAACGAAACGAATTGGATCGCTGAAGGCCGGTCGCCGCTGCTGCAGCGCAATTTTCTGGCGAGTTCGACTACGGCGGTGGATTTCATTGGCCGGATGGAAAGTTTTCCCGATGACATGCAGAAAGTGATCGCGGACCTCAACGCGATCTGCGAACAAAATGGCATCGCGCGCCGATTCGATTACCGCGAGCTGCGCATGAACCGGTCGCGGCTGCCGGCGACCGACTTCGACGCCGGCATGAAGGCCGCCGTGTACCGGCAGTTCCGTGAGGATTTCGACGCCTACGGCTACGAGCCCTGATCAGCCGCGCAGCCGCACCGCGTGGATGGGAAAATTCGCGCCTTCGACCCAATCCTCGCACCAGGTTTCATCCGGAAGGATCAGCGTGCCGGCTTGCTTGCGCAACAGCGAGAAGATCGACTGGTCGTGCCGGTGCTCGATGAAGTCCGGATCGTTGGGCGCCACCGAGGGCGTGTCGTCGAACAAGTGGTAGCGCCGTCGCGCCACCAGGTCGTTGACGGCGTCAATCAATTCAAGCCCGGCCCGGCATTTCTTCACCAGGAACGCGCCGCCGACCAGCTGCTTGCGCTCGTCCACCGGCGCGCCCAGCTCGATGAAGCAGTCGCGCTTGGTCCACTGGCGTTCCAGGTGGATCAACTCGAACGACAAGGTCGCGTGCGGCGAGTCGGCGAGCAGGTCGAAGTAGTCCTGGAGCCGGCGCATCGACGCGGCGTTGACGTTGAACCGGCAGCCACTGTCGGCGTACAGCAGGATGTCGCCGTCGGCCATCTCCTCCAGCTCGCGCCTGACCAGGTGCGATTTCCAGATCCAGTAGCCGAAGCCCGTCCGGCTCCTGGCGAAGAATTCCGCGTGTTCGACGATCAATTCGCTGATGCTGTGTTCATCGCAGGCCAGGACGCTGTCGAAGTACGCCATCGCGACCGCTTCCCGCTCGATTCGGGCCAGGGCCGCCGAGTAGCGCCGGGTGTCGCCAAAGGTCAGGAAATGCTTGTTCATCGGGGAATTCTACCTGCCCGGCGCCCTTCCCCGTTCCAAGGCGCAAGCCGAGAGGCTAGACTCGGGCGACGCGAATCGTAGAGGGGCGGCAATGCAACCGACCGACATCCGCAAGCCGGATTACTTCCACAAGGTCGTCGATTGCCAGTGGGCCTGCCCGGCGCACACGCCGGTGCCCGAATACATCCGCCTGATCGCCGCCGGCCGCTACGACGACGCCTACATGGTCAACTGGCAGTCGAACGTCTTCCCCGGCATCCTCGGCCGCACCTGCGATCGCCCCTGCGAACCGGCCTGCCGACGCGGCCGGGTCGAGGAGAACAACGGCGCTGATCCTAAAAATGATCGCCCCGAGCCGGTGGCGATCTGCCGGCTCAAGCGCGTCACCGCCGACTTCAAATCCGATATCCGCCCGCGCCTGCCAAAAGCCGGCAAGCCGAATGGCAAGCGGATCGCCTGCATCGGAGCCGGTCCGGCCTCGCTGACCGTCGCCCGCGACCTCGCCCCGCTCGGCTACCACCTCACCATCTTCGACGCCGACCCCAAGGCCGGCGGCTTCATGCGCACGCAGGTTCCCCGGTTTCGCCTGCCCGAGGAAGTGATCGACGAAGAGACCGGCTACATACTCGACCTCGGCGTCGAATTCATCGGCAGCCGGCGCATCGATTCGTTGAAAGAAATCCTGGCGGAAAAATACGACGCGGTCTTCGTTGGTTGCGGCGCGCCGCGCGGCCGCGACCTCCCGATCCCGGGCCGCGTGGAAGCGGCCGCCACCATCCACGTCGGCCTCGATTGGCTGGCCAACGTCTACTTCGGCCACGTCAAGAAAGTCGAGAAGCGCGTGATCGTGCTCGGTGGCGGCAACACCGCGATGGATTGCTGCCGCAGCGCGCGCCGCCTCGGCGGCGACACGGTGAAGGTGATCGTGCGTTCCGGCTTCGACGAGATGAAAGCCAGCCCGTGGGAAAAGGAGGACGCGATGCACGAAGGCATCCCGATCCTCGATTGCCGGGTGCCGAAGGCCTTCCTGCACGAGAACGGCAAGCTGGTCGGCATGAGTTTCGAGAAGGTGCGCGCCGAACGCGATGCCAAGGGCCGGCGCAAGCTGGTGCCGACCGGCGAGCCCGACGAAATCCATGATTGCGACGAAGTCTTGATTGCTGTCGGGCAGGAAAACGCCTTTCCGTGGATCGAACGCGACCTGGGAATGGATTTCAACGAATGGGACATGCCGGTGGTCGACGAGACGACCATGCAATCGACCATCCCGCGGGTATTCTTCGGTGGCGACGCGGCCTTCGGCCCCAAGAACATCATCTGGGCGGTCGCCCACGGCCACGCCGCGGCGATCTCGATCGACAAGTTCCTGCACGGCGAGGACGTCAACGAGCGTCCGGACCCGCTTCTCAACCTGGTGTCCCAAAAGATGGGCATCCACGAGTGGAGCTTCGACAACGACATCTCCGGCGATGTCCGCTACAAGGTGCCGTGGGCCGACCAGGCCAAGACGCTCAAGCACATCGACATGGAGGTCGAACTCGGATTCGACGTGGCGACCGCCCTGAAGGAAGCGCAGCGCTGCCTGAACTGCGACGTGCAGACGGTGTTCAACAAGGACACCTGCATCGAATGCGACGCCTGCATGGACGTCTGCCCGATGGACTGCATCAGCTTCGTGCCCGATGGCGAGGAAGCCGACCTGCGGCAGCGCCTGAGCGCGCCGGCACTGCATGCCGACCAGGACTTGTATGTGTCCGGCGCGCTGAAAACCGGCCGCGTGATGGTGAAGGACGAAGACGTCTGCCTGCACTGCAGCCTCTGCGCCGAACGCTGCCCGACCGGCGCCTGGGACATGCAGAAGTCCCTGCTTGACCTCGCCTACGCCGGCCCGCGCTGCCGCAGCAAGACCCGGGAGGCCGCGTGAAGCCAGGAATAACCCCGATCGCGGCGATCAACGACTTCGTCGTCAAGTTCGCCAACGTCAACGGTTCGGGTTCGGCATCCGCGAACGAACTGTTTGCGAAAGCGATATTGCGTATGGGCGTTC
>JANYBA010000043.1 GCA_025360985.1 Gammaproteobacteria bacterium
TCGATGAAGGTCAGGCCGAATCCCTTTGGCGTCGGGTCGGCGCCGGGGATCGCCTCGTAATCGGCTGCGAACGGATCGCCGCCGCTGGGCACCAGGTAGAGCATGCAGTCGCCGATGCCCTTGACCACCGGCACGTCGAGCGCCTTGCTCGCGGCCTTGTGCGTCATCGCTTCGCCGCCGTTGCCGACGACGGTCCTGAGCACCTCGGCAACCGGCCGGGTGAAGCGCACCGCGAAGCCGCAGGCGCAGGGGCCGTGGGCGGCGGCGAAATCGGCGGCGAACGAGTCCGGGTCCTCGTTGACCAGGAAGTTCACGCCGCCCTGGCGATAGACGGTGATCGCCCGCGACTTGTGCCGGAGCGTCGCGGCGAAGCCCATGCGCCGGAACAGCGCGTGCAGCTCGGCGGCGTGGCCGGCGGGCGCGGCGAATTCGACGAATTCGAAGCCGTCGATCCCCATCGGATTCTCGAAGGTGGTCGGCTGCATGCCGAGGTTTGGCTGGGCGTTCATGGCGGCACCGGATCGCTTGCGGAATGGAGGCGGACAATATAGTTTCATATGAAACCATTCGCAAGTTGGCGCCGTTCATGCAGCCCGACCACACCGTCCTGGAACTCGATCGTTTCCTGCCCTACCGGCTGTCGGTGCTGTCCAACCGCATCAGCCAGGATATCGCCCGCCTGTACGCCGAGCGCTTCGCACTGGGCGTGACCGAATGGCGGATCATGGCCGTGCTCGGCCGCTATCCGGAGCTGTCGGCGAGCCGAGTGGCCGAGCGCACCGCCATGGACAAGGTCGCGGTCAGCCGCGCGGTGACCTCCCTGCTCGCCAGCGGCCGGCTCAAGCGCCGCACCCACGGCAAGGACCGCCGGCGCTCGGTGCTGGCCTTGTCGGCCAGGGGGCTGAAGGTCTACGACGAAATCGTCCCGCTGGCGCTGGCCTACGAACGCCGGCTGCTGGAAGGCCTGACCGGGGACGAGCGCGCCGCCCTTGACCGCCTGCTGGCGCGGATGGAGGAAAGCGAGCTGGCCACGCGCGATACTGATCCGACACGGCCATGACCTTCGGCCCAGGTAGCGGGCAGCGTGCCGCGGTACGCTCGCCGTGATTCGGGGAAGTCCATCCTTTCGGGAGCGGTTGATGAAGACGATCCAGACATTCGGCGCCATCGGCGCCCTGTTGTTGGCGGCGCAGGTCCAGGCCAGCGAAAAGCTGCACTACGTGATCCTGGTCAACAACGGCAAGCAGGCCGGCGAGCAGACCGTCGAACGCGGCGACGACGGCGTCACCCGCGTCCATTTCATCTTCAAGGACAACGGCCGCGGTCCGGAGCTGGACGAACAGATCCGCTACGCCGCCGACGGCACGATCGCGCAGTACGACGTCAAGGGCGCTTCGACCTTCGGCGCGCCGGTGGACGAGCACTTCAAACGCGACGGCAACAAGGCGAGCTGGCATTCGACCTCGGAAACCGGATCGACCGACGCCGCCGGTTCGGCGATGTACGTGCCATTGAACAGTTCCCTCGAATTCGCCTCCGCGGCGATAAGCGCGATCGCCGGTCGGGCCGACGGCAAGCTGCCGCTGTTGCCGGCCGGCACCTTGACCCAAACCAAGGTCGATGAGATCGACGTGACCCGCGACGGCAAGCACCAGCGCGTGCAATTGCTGGCCTTGACCGGCCAGGGCCTGACGCCGAATTTCGCCTGGGCCACCACCGGCAAGTCGCCGCGCTTGTTCGCCTTCGTCGTGCCTGGCTACATGGTCGCCATCGAGGACGGCTGGCAAGCCAACGGCGCGCTCCTCACCGAACACCAGACCGCGGCCGAGGCGAAGCTGCTCAAGGACATGGCGGCGCACCTCGAGCACCCGCTGTCCGGACTGACCGTGATCCGCAACGCCCGCGTCTTCGACAGCGAGAAAGCCGTGCTCGGCCCGGCCTCGGACGTCTACGTGCTGCGCGGCAAGATCACCCAGGTGCTGCCGACCGGTTCGCCCTCGCAAGGCGTCGACAACGAGATCGATGCCGGCGGCCGCGTGCTGCTGCCCGGCCTGTTCGACCTGCACGGCCACGTCAATCGCTGGGGCGGCGGCCTGAACATCGCCGCCGGCGTCACCACCACCCGCGACATGGGCAACGACAACACCCAGATGCAGCTGATGCTCGACGAAATCGCCGCCGGCAGGCTGTTGTCGCCGCAGATCGTCCCGGCCGGCTTCATCGAAGGCGAGAGCCCGTTCTCGGCGCGCAACGGCTTCGTGATCAAAAACCTGGCCGAGGCCAAGAATGCGGTCGACTGGTACGCCGACCACGGTTATCCGCAGCTCAAGGTCTACAACTCTTTCCCCAAGGAAATCCTCGCCGAGACGATCGCCTACGCGCATAGCCGCGGCATGCGCGTGAGCGGCCACATCCCGGTGTTCCTGCGCGCGCAGGACGCGGTCGAGGACGGCTACGACGAGATCCAGCACATCAACCAGGTGCTGCTGAACTTCCTGGTCGCCCCGGATACCGACACGCGCACGCTGGAACGCTTCCGTCTGCCGGCGGAAAAAGTCGCCGACCTGGACTTCGATTCCAAGCCGGTGCAGGACTTCATCGCCTTCCTGGTCGCGCACCACACCGACATCGACCCGACCCTGACGACCTTCGACTTCATCCGCCAACGCGACGGCCAGGTGTCGCAGGCCTATGCCGCGATCGCCGACCACATGCCGATCGACTTCCAGCGCGGGCTCAAGGTCGGCAGCATGAACATCCCCGACGATGCCACCGCCGCGCGCTACGAGAAGTCCTACCAGAAGATGATCGAATTCGTCGGCCGCATGTACAAGGCCGGCATTCCGATCGTCGCCGGCACCGACGCCCTGGAAGGCTTCACCCTGCAACGCGAACTCGAATTGTACGTGCAGGCCGGGATCACGCCGGCGCAAGCGCTGCAGATCGCGACCCTCAATGGCGCGCGCTACAGCCGCACGCTCGATCAGCGCGGCACGATCACGCCGGGCAAGCAGGCCGACCTGATCCTCGTCGACGGCGACCCAACCACCAACATCGCCGATATCCGCAAGGTCGCGCTGGTGATCACCCAGGGCAAGTGGATGTCGCCGACGGAAATCTACGGCGCGCTCGGCATCAAGCCCTTCGTCGACAAAGTGCCCGCGGTCACGGCGACCGCGAAGCACTAAAAAAAGGGGTCAGATTGGGCTACCCCTAGTTTCTCGGACACCACAATGCGGGGACAATCCCGCGGGAGAGGTGTTCGATGGAAAAGCGCCAGAAGCATACGGCAGAGTTCAAGCGTGAGGCGGTGCGGTTGTTGCGGACGAGCGGCAAGCCAGCCGCGGTGGTGGCCCGCGAGTTGGGCATTCCGCGCAACCGACTGTACCGATGGGCCTCGGATACGGAGACCAAGGGCGAGAAGGCTTTTCGCGGCAGTGGCCGACCCAAGGCCAGTACCGACGAGTTGACGACCCTCAAGCGCGATCTTGCGCGCTTGCAGGAAGAGAACGAGATTTTAAAAAAAGCGGCGGCGTACTTCGCTCGCCAACTGCCATGAAGTACGCCTGGATCGCCGAGCAGGCGGAACACCCGGTGCAGCGGCTGTGTCAGGTGCTGGAGGTCTCGACGAGCGGCTTCTATGCCTGGCGCGGGCGCTTGCCGAGCGCCCGCGCCCAGGACGATGTTCGCCTGTTGCGGCAGATCGTGGCGCTGCACGCCCAGACGCGGGAAGCCTACGGCTCGGATCGCTTGTGGCAGGCGCTGCGTCAGGCGGGGGAAACCTGTGGCCGCCATCGGGTCCGGCGGTTGCGGCGCGAGCACGGCATCCAGACGCAACGGCGGCGGCGCTATCTGCGCAGCCGCTCGGCCTACCAGCGCGTGCCGTCGGCACCGAGATTGTTGGACTGGCCATTCCGCAGTCCGGCCCGGGATTGCATCTGGGTAGCCGACATCACCCACGTGCCGACCCGGCAAGGCTGGCTGTACCTGGCGGCGGTGCTGGACGTGTACTCGCGCTTGATCGTGGGCTGGGCCATGAGCGATCGGCAACAACAAGATCTCGCCAGCACTGCACTGGCGATGGCCCTGGCCAGACGGCGTCCTGCCGCCGGCACGATCCATCACAGCGACCAAGGCTCGCAATACACCAGTCACGTCTACCGGCAGCAGCTCAAGGACGCGGGCCTGGTCGCCAGCATGAGCCGCCCGGGCATGCCGTACGACAACGCGGTGATGGAGAGCTTCTTCAGCTCGCTCAAGCAGGAGCTGACGCACCACGAGCGCTTCGTCACGCACGATGAAGCCAGGAGCAAAGTGTTCGACTACATCGAGGTGTTCTACAACCGGCAACGCCTGCACAGCCGCTTGGACTATCGTTCACCAACGACGTTCGAGCAGCTAGACTGTGTTGCCTAATTCAACTGTCCGAGAAAGCCGGGGTAGCCCATCTACTCCTTCACGAGCCGGTATAGCGCCCGGCCACCACCATCGATTGGACAACTTATGGTGTCGACTGAAGCCTGGAAGCAGGCAATCGAGTCCGCGGAAGTCCCTTGGGAATGCGATGCGTTCGCCTCTCGTTCCGCT
>JANYBA010000044.1 GCA_025360985.1 Gammaproteobacteria bacterium
CCGGCCTTGTAGAGCACGTCGAGCACGGTATCGAGCGCGTCGGCGCGAGCTGGCCCCGGCAAAGCAAGCCCCAGCGCCAGGAAGATGCCGGCCAGCCAGCCGGAATGCCGTAGCTTGTGACCCTGCATGGCAGCGCTCCCGGTTGCTTCGCCGCAGCATAGCCCAATCGCAGGCGGTGAGATTCCCACCTGTTATCCACAGTGTTATGCCTAACGCTCCGACTGCAAGCCCGGTAGGATGGATCGCTCCCTCGCGACAACCCGATTGCGACGGCGACGAGAAAAACAAAAGCATGTCCGCACGCCCCGAATCGTTCCGCTCCGACAGCAAGATCGACGCCCTCAGGGTGCCACCGCAATCGGTCGAAGCCGAGCAGGCCGTGCTGGGCGGCCTGATGCTGGCGCCGGACTCGCTCGACCGGGTCGGCGATTTCCTCAACGAGGCCGATTTCTACCGCCGCGACCACCGCCTGATCTACAAGGCGATCCGCGAGCTGTCCGAGCGCAACAAACCGTTCGATGCGGTGACCCTGGGCGAGTGGTTCGAGGCCAACAGCCTGGCCGAGCAAATCGGCGGCACCGGTTACCTGGTCGAGCTGGCCAGCACCACGCCCTCGGCCGCCAACATCCGCGCCTACGCCGAGATCGTCCGCGAAAAATCGGTATTGCGCCAACTCATCGACGTCGGCACCGAGATCGTCAACGACGGCTTCCAGCCGGGCGGGCGCGAGAGCCAGGAAGTGCTCTCGGCAGCCGAGATGAAGGTGTTCCGGATCGCCGAGCAGGGCGCGCGCGGCCGTGCCGACTTCGTGCCGCTGCGCGAGGCGATGAAGGACGCCTTCCAGCTGCTGCAGGAACGCTACGAGAACCAGGGCAGCGTCACTGGCCTGCCGACCGGCTTCCACGACATCGACGAAATGACCGCCGGCCTGCAGAACTCCGACCTGATCATCCTGGCGGCGCGCCCGGCCATGGGCAAGACGACGCTGGCGCTGAACATCGCCGAATTCGCGGCACTCAAGACCAAGAAGGCGGTGGTGATTTTCTCGATGGAAATGTCGGCGTCGCAGTTGGCGTTTCGACTTATCTCCTCGATCGGCCGGGTCAATGCCACGCGCCTGCGCACCGGACAGCTCGAGGACGAGGACTGGTCGCGGGTGACCATGGCGATCAAGATGCTTTCGGACGCCAAGATCTTCATCGACGACACGCCGGCGCTATCGCCGGACGTGCTGCGCTCGAAAGCGCGGCGGATCAAGCGCGAGCACGACCTCGGCCTGATAGTGATCGACTACCTGCAGTTGATGGCCGTGCCCGGCACCGGCGAAAACCGCGCCACCGAGATCTCGGAAATCTCGCGTTCGCTCAAGGCGCTGGCCAAGGAACTGAACGTGCCGGTGGTCGCGCTGTCGCAGCTCAACCGCTCGCTGGAATCGCGCACCGACAAACGCCCGGTGATGGCCGACCTGCGCGAATCCGGCGCCATCGAGCAGGACGCCGACATCATCATGTTCATCTACCGCGACGAGTACTACCACAAGGACTCGCAGGACAAGGGCCTGGCCGAAGTCATCATCGGCAAGCAACGCAACGGCCCGACCGGAGTGTGCAAGCTGAAGTTCTTCGGCGAATACACCCGCTTCGATAACCTGGCGCGGGATGCGGTTGGGCGGTTTGAGTGAGAGTAAGCGATTTAAGACGCCATCTAGACATTGGTTAGCTGCCGAGGGCATTCATGGCCGGGCTCGAAATCTTGCAGCAAGTTTCCCTTCTGATCGCCATATGGGTCGCGATTTATGGCATCGATTCTTGGCGCAGAGAGCACACTGGGAAGCGGCAAATGGAACTGGCCGAGAATACCTTGGCGCTCTTCTACGAGGCTAGGGACGCAATTCGACACATAAGACATCCTGCCAGCTTTGGGAGCGAGCTCAAAGACGTAGTTCGAGGCGAGAACGAAAGCGAAACTGAATACACGGCAAGACGTAACGCGTCAATCGTTTTTGTGCGATACAACCTGTACAAGGACACTTTTAGCAAACTTCATGCTATGCGTTATCGATTCATGGCCCAAATCGGGAAAGACAAGGCGAGCGCGTTCGATGCGCTACGCGAAATAGTGAATTCCATCCAGACGTCCGCTAGCATGCTGGCTCGCCTTTGGTCTCGTAGCGATTTCTCTCCTGATAGTACGTGGAAGACGCATAGAGCGCTTGTCGACAAGTACGAGGCGATCTTTTGGGAGGGTTTGGAGGAGGACGATCCCATAAATCCGAAACTCGATGCTGCCATACAAGACATCGAGTCAGTCTGCCGCGGTGTAATTTCAGGGAAGAACACAATCTACAGCTTCCTCAATTGGCGCATTTCGCGCGGTACCTAGCGATAGGGAACAGGGTCAGGACAACGGCTTGCGCATTGGGACCTATCGTTCGAGTTGGCAGATGCAGCGATGACGGGCGACCTCGATACTTTGTTGGACGGCTACCACGGCGCGGTGCCCGGTGCGTCGTTGCTGGTGGTTCGCGACGGCGAGGCGGTGGTGCGTCGAAGCTACGGGCTCGCCGATCTCGAGTTGGGTGTCGCGGCGACGCCGGCGACGAACTACCGACTGGCGTCGATCACGAAGCAATTCACGGCGGCGGCGATCTTGTTGCTGGTTGAGGACGGGAAGCTCGGGTTGGATGATCGTGGGCGCGAGTGGCTGCCGACGGTGCCGGACGATGTGACGATCAGGCATCTGCTTTGCCACCGTTCCGGCCTGGTCGATTACGAGGAGCTCGTTCCGGCGTCGCTCGCCAGCCCCTTGCGCGATGCCGACGTACTGCGCCTGTTGGCGCGGCAGGAGCGCCGCTACTTCGCCGCCGGCTCCGACTATCGCTACAGCAACACGGGTTATGCCTTGCTGGCGCTTATCGTCGAGCGCGCGTCGGACCGAACGTTCGAGGACTTCCTGCGAGAGCGGATTTTTGCGCCGCTGGGAATGCACAACACGCTGGCCTACGTGGCCGGTGGGCCGTCGGTGCCGATTCGCGCGTTTGGCTACAGCGAGATCGATGGCCGCTGGCTCAGGACCGACCAGGACGCGACCAGTTCGGTGCTCGGCGATGGCGGGATCTACTCCTCGATCGATGACCTGG
>JANYBA010000263.1 GCA_025360985.1 Gammaproteobacteria bacterium
CAGGCGACGGCCCGGCAACGACCGGATCGCGCCGATGGCTGGCTGCTCGTCGGCCGCGGCTGGGTGCGCAAGGCGAGGCTCGGCGCGGATCCGGGCTTCTACGTCAATGTCGATGCCTGCGCCAGCGAGGCATTGCACGCCCAGCCCGATTACGTGCCGGCGCTGGAACTGCGCAGCCTGGTGTTGATGAACAACCACGAATTCGAAGCGGCGCGTGCGCTCGCTGCACAAGTCCTGGCGCGGGCGCCGGACAGCGTCATCGCCGAGGGCACGCTCAGCGACGCCCTGCTCGAACTGGGTCGCTATCCCGAGGCCGCGCGCGCCACGCAGGCGCAGATGAGCCTGCATCCGGGCATGGCGGCCAATACCCGTGCGGCGCACCTGAACTGGCTCAAAGGCGACATCCGCAGCGCCCGACTTTTCATTCGCGATGCCTTGCTGGACCGCAACGCCGCCGATCCGGAAGCCGCCGCCTGGACCTTCGTCGAAGCCGGCACGATGTATTGGCAGCAGGGCGATTACGACGGCGCCGACGCCATCTTCGCCGAGGCGCTGCGCTGGCTGCCGGCGTACCCGGCGGCGCTCGTGGGTCGCGGCCGCGTGGCCCTGGCCAAGGGCCAGGCGCAGCCAGCGATCGCATTCCTGGCCGATGCCGAGCACCGGCATCCCTTGGTGGAGACCGCCTGGTTGCTGGGCGACGCCTACACGCTCGCCGGTGACGATGCCCGGGCGCAAGGCGCGTACGCCGAAGCGGAACGACAGGGTCGGCGCGGCGACAAATTCACGCTCGCGTTGTTCTTCGCCAGCAAGAACCGCAACGCCGGGGAGGCGCTGCGGCTGCTCGAAGAGGAGCGCCGCAATCGCGGTGGTGTGTACGTAGATGACGCCTATGCCTGGGCTTTGTATCGCGCCGGTCGCCTGCCCGAGGCGCAGCGCGCCAGCGCGCAAGCCTTGCGCCTGGGCACGCGCGACGCCCGCCTGCTGTTCCACGCCGGCGCCATCGAACTGGCGTTGGGCGACAAGGCGCGGGGCCGCAAGCTGGTCACCGAGGCCTTGGCGATGAATCCGCGGTTCGATATTTCCGGCGCCGCCGAAGCGCGCCGCCTGTTGGCTGCGCCACCCCTGCGGCTGGCGAGGAACTGAGCCGTGTCATCGTCGCTGCTCGCGCGGGTTGTGCTCGGCGTCGGCCTGTTGCTGGCCAGCCTGCCGGCGTCGGCGCACAAAGTCGGCATCTCGCGCGGCGAATACCGCGCCGAAGGCTCGACCCTGCTCGCGCAATTGACCTTCGCCCGACCCGAGCTCGCCGCCGCCGTGCCCGGGCTGGACGCCGATGGCGATGGCCAGCTCTCGCCGGAAGAAGTCGCCGGCGGCCGCGACGCATTGGCGGCGGCGATGGCCGCTGGCCTGCAAGTGCGCGCCAGCGGGCAAGGCTGCCGGGGCGAGTTCGAGCGCGCCGAACTGACCGCGAACGATGGCCTGATGGTCAGGTTGCGCTATGCCTGCAAAGCCCCGCCGCCGACTTTTCGCGTGCGCCTGTCCCTGCTGGAATCCTTGTCGCTCGGCCACCGCCACCTCGCCGAGGTCGGTGCCGCGACCCGCGTCGTGTACGAGGCCAGCCCCGACTTCGAGGTCGCCGCCAAGGCGACGGCGACGACCAACGATGTCGCCGGTCCACTGTTCAAGCTGGGCATCGAACACATCCTGACCGGCTTCGACCACCTGCTGTTCCTGGTCGGCGTCGTGCTGGTAGGCGGCAGGCTGCGCGACATCGCGTTGGCGGTGACCGCGTTCACGCTGGCGCATTCGGTCACCCTGGGACTGGCGACGCTGGGTTTCTGGGCGCCGAGTCCGAACGTGGTCGAGCCGGCGATCGCGCTGTCGATCGTCTACGTCGGTGTCGAGAACTGGTTCGCCAAGGACGCCGCGCGCCGTTGGCTGCTGACCTTCCCGTTCGGACTGATCCACGGCTTCGGCTTTGCCGGCGCCCTGCGCGAAATCGCGCTGCCATCGGCGCAGGTGCCGCTGGCCTTGCTGTCGTTCAACCTCGGCGTCGAGGCCGGTCAGATCGCCGTTCTCGCACTGGTGCTGCCGATACTGGCCCTATTGCGACGGTGCGACTGGTTTGCCCGCCAGGGTGTGCGCTCGGCGAGCGCGATGGTCGCGCTCGCCGGCCTGGCCTGGTTCGTGCAGCGGGTGGCCTGGCGCTTTTAGACGACGCGTCCTAGGCGCCCGGCCACAGCCAGCGAAACACCATCAGGCTGACGCCACCGTAGATCAGCGCATCGAGGACGTCCTTGGCGGCGGCGCCCCAGGGCTTGCCCACCCAGATCGCATTCTGGATGCTGCCGCCGGCGTAGGTGGCAAACGTAAGCAAGCCGACCAACTGCGAAGCGCGGTGGCCTTCGCCGGGGATGCCGAACAACTTCAAGGCCACGGCAGCGGCAGCCGCGGCGACCACGAGGTTGAACAGGAACCAACTGCCGAGCGCGCCGCCCATCTTGGGTTCGCCGCTGGGCTTGATCGTGATCAGGCCCACGGGGCCTTCGCGGAATTTGCTGCGCACCTCGTCCTTCTGCAGGTCCTTCATGTCGGTGCAATGCGGAAGCGCGTACTGTCCCGGCGTTGGCGCGCCGGCGCGCAGGGCCGCCGCGACCGCGTCTTCGTTGGCCAGCTTGCGGTATTCGGAGTTGTGCCACTTGAACACCATGTGGATCAGGCTGCTGGCGACGAAAACCAGCACGGCGGTGGCGATGATCGGAAGCCAGAGGGCGGGGAGGGCGTTCATGTCGTTCTCCTGCGGGTGATGGGGGACGGGGCCAAAGAAGTCTACCCTGACGGCGGCGGGCCGCCATTTCGCTATAGTGCAAAGCAACAATCCTGGAAGGCGAGCCATGTCGGCGTCTGAACTCAATGTCTTCGGCCTGCCGTTGGAACCCTGCAGTTTCGCGCCGATGACCGGTTACTTCCGCGATGGTTGCTGCCGCAGCGATCCGGGCGACCGCGGTCTGCACACGGTCTGCGTGGTGCTCACCGCCGAATTCCTGGAATTCTCGCGCGAGCGCGGCAACGACCTGTCGACACCGCGCCCCGAGTACGCCTTTCCCGGCCTCAATGCCGGCGATCGCTGGTGCCTGTGCGCGACGCGCTGGCTGGAAGCGCTGCAGGCCGGAATGGCGCCCGACGTCGTGCTCGAATCCACCCACCTCAATACTCTGGGAGTGGTCACGCTCGACCAGTTGCGGCTTTACGCGGTGGAATCCCGGGTATCGAGGTAGAACACCGACACTTCACCGGCGAACCTCATGGTCATGGCATTGCCGCGGCGATCCAGAGCCTTGCCGACCGGCAAGCGGACCCAGCCTTCGCTGACGCAGTATTCCTCGACGTTGTGGCGCTCGCTGCCCTTGAAGATCACGCCAACGCCGCGCGCGAGCGCCGCCGCATCGTGGAACGGGCTGCGCGGATTCACGGACAGGTGGTCGGGGGGCGAGTCTGGCATTGCTGGAATTCCCGGGACGGATCGTTGCCGCCTAGGATACCGAAGCGGGCGCGCTTGATGCCGGTCAAACGCCACGCCGGCATTACGCGCTAGCGTTCCAGCCAGGCCACAGCTTCGAGCCGCCGATGAAAGCATTTCCGCACGAATACCGGGTCGCCGCGACGGCGGCAAGCACCGGCGAGGTCCTGCTCAGCAGCGAAGGACTGGCAACCCTGCAGTCGGCGCCGCCGATCGAGTTCGATGGCCCGGGCGACCGCTGGTCGCCGGAGACCCTGCTGGTCGCCGCGATCGCCGATTGCTACGTCCTGACCTTTCGCGCCATCGCGCGCGCCACTCGCCTGGAATGGCAGACCCTGGATTGCGAGGTCACGGCGACCCTGGCGCGCGAGCAGGGCCCGTCGCGGTTTACCGCGTATCGGCTGCGCGCCCGCCTGGTGGTGGGCACCGGGATCGATCAGGCGCAGGCGCGGGCGGCGCTGGCGAAAGCCGAGGTGGGCTGCCTCATTTCCAATTCCTTGAATGGGGACTTCCACCTTGATGTCGAAGTGGTGGTCGACGACCAGCAGGCCGTCGAAGCCGGCTAGGGCCGGGTGCGCCGGCGCAATCGCGGCTGAACGAGGGAAGCGCTTGTTCGCTGACGTTCAGTATCATGGTGCAGACTGGCAAGCGAGTCATCCCCGGATCAAGGAGTCGCCATGAACAAGACCAAGCTGTCCAAGAGCGTGTTTCCGCTGTTTCTCTCCGTCGCCTGCGCGGTTGGCCTGGCCGCCGCCGGCCCGGCATCTGCCGCCGCCGACCTCGATTGCAAGCTCGACTACCAGCTCACCGGCTGGTCCCTGATCTACAAGCACACCACCGGCACCGGTACCGTGCGCTGCAGCAACGGCCAGGTCATGCGCGTATCGGTCAGCGCCAAGGCCGTCGGCCTGACCGCCGGCAAGTGGCATATCGACAACGGCAAGGGCAGATTCACCGACGTGCACAACATCAGCGAAGTGCTCGGCCGTTACGCCCAGGCCAGCGCCAATGCCGGCGTGATCAAGTCGGGCGAGGCGCAGGTGTTGAGCAAGGGCCCGGTCTCGCTGGCTTTGGCCGGCGGCGGCGAGGGCATGAACATCGGCGTGGACATCGGCGCCTTCACCATCAAGCGTCGTTGATCGAACCGGAAACAAGTACCGAGGGCCGGCCCAGCGCCGGCCCTCTTGTTTTCGCGCCGCCCGCCCGTGATCGCGCGGCGACCGACTAGAATCGACGCATGAACCTGGTCAAGCTCATCGGCAACCTCGGTTACGGCAGCCGCAAGGAAGTCTCCGCGATGTTCCGCGCCGGGCGCGTCACCGACGGCGCCGGCGATGTGCTGTACGCCGACGATCGCGTCGAGCACGCTGACGTGCGGCTCGACGGCGAACCGCTCGACGCAGCGGCGGGTTTGCTGGTCCTCCTGCACAAGCCGGTCGGTTACACCTGCTCGACCAGCGACCCGGGCCGCGTGGTCTACGATCTCCTGCCGCCGCGGTTCCGGCGCCGCAATCCGGCGTTGTCGCCGGTCGGCCGGCTCGATCGCGACACGTCCGGCTTGCTGCTGCTGGCCGACGACGGCGCCTTGTCGCACCGGATTACATCGCCGAAATCGCATTTGCCCAAATGCTACGAGGCCACGCTCGCCGAGGACCTGCGTGGCGACGAGACCGGCATTTTCGCCAGCGGCACCCTGCAACTGGAATCGGACGACTCGCCGTTGGCGCCGGCATTGCTGGAAATCGTCGCGCCGCGTTGCGCGCGCCTGACCCTGGTGGAGGGCCGCTACCACCAGGCGCGGCGGATGTTCGCCGCGGTCGGCAACCACGTGTTGGCGCTGCAACGGATTTCCATCGGCGGCCTGGCGCTGGCGGCGCTGCCGGCGGGGCAATGGCGCGCGCTCGACGCGCGCGATCGCGAATTGCTGTTCGCGCCGGGAAGTTGACGGCGAGGAAAGTCGGGCGTTTGCGACGCCGGCGGTTTCGTGGGACGCTTGGCGGTCGCCGCGATCCAGCCTCCGGAGGGTGGGCAGGGATGACCTGGCAATTCGACATCCGCACGGCAATGCTGCTCGGCTCCGCGCTGACCTTCCTGGTCGGCGCGATGATGCTGGTCGCGAGCACGACCCAGCCGATCGCCGAGCGCGGCATCATGCGCTGGTGGGTGCTGGGCGCGATCTCCTATTCGGTCGGATTCGCGCTGATCGGCCTGCGCGGCTGGATCTGGATCGGCTGGTCGGTCGTGCTCGGCAATGGCATCGTCGCGGTCGGCCTGGCCTGTTTTGCCATCGCCATGCGCCGCTACTTTGGCATGCCCGAGTGGCGCCGCCGGCTGCTGGCACTGGTGCCGGCGATCCTGGCGACTTCGGTGACCTTTCTGTTTGCGGTGCGCGACGACAGCTTCCGCCAGGGCCTGATCTTGCTGCAGTACGCCGTGGTGTTCGCCGTCTGCGTGCAGACCCTGTACCGCAACGACCAGCCGCCGTCGGTCGGCCGGCACATGGTTGGCGTGCTGTTCGGCACCTGCATGTGCCTGATGCTGGTGCACGCGCTGTTGGTGCTGCTGTGGCGCGATCCGATCCCGAACATCTTCGCGGTCACGCCCCTGACCATCTCCGTGTTCGTGGTCGGCGGCCTGCTGCCGGTGCTCGGGACGATCGCCTTCCTGCTGATGTGCACCGAACGCAACCAGCGCGAGCTGGAGACAGCCGCGCGCATCGACCACCTGACCGGCATCAACAATCGTGGCGCCATCGAGGCGATGGCGACCCGGATGATCGCGACCACCCTGCGCCACGGCGAACCGATGGCGCTGATGGTCGTGGACATCGACCACTTCAAGCGCATCAACGACGAACTCGGCCACGCCGCCGGCGACAAGGCGCTGCTGGCGACGGTGCAGATGCTGCAGCAGCTGGTGCGCACCTGCGACGTGCTCGGCCGGCTTGGCGGCGAGGAGTTCGTGCTGCTCATGCCCGATACCGACGCCGTGCAGGCGCGCCGGGCGGCGGAGCGCATGCGGGTGGAAGTGGAGCGCACGCCGGTGACGTTCTTCGGCACCTTCCGTTCGCTGACGGTATCGATTGGCGTCGCCGAATACCGGGTCGAGGACGGCAACTTCAGTCGCTTGCTGCAACGCGCCGACCGCGCCCTGTACTCGGCCAAGCACAGCGGCCGCAATCGCGTGCTGGTCGACCTGATGGCGCCAGACACGTTGATGGCCGTCTAGTTGATGGCGGTTCAGGCCGCGCGGTCGCCGTCGGCGAACAGGTTTCGCTGCGGCGGCGCTTCGTCGGCGTGGTGGAAATTGGCCAGGCCGACGCCCACCAGCCGGTAACGGGTGCGCGAGGGCAGGCCGACCCGTTGGCACAGGTCGAGCGCCAGCGCCGCGAAGTGCGCCAGCGTCGGCGGTGGCGTCGCCGGCGTCAGGCTGCGGGTGATGATGCGGAAATCCGCGGTCTTGAGCTTGAGCACCACCGTGCGCGCGTTGCGATCGCGATCGCGGCTGCGCTCGCGCTCGTAGG
>JANYBA010000084.1 GCA_025360985.1 Gammaproteobacteria bacterium
CGCGGAAAGCACTGCAGCGCCCCCAAGGTCGCCCTTGGTTCGTAGCAGCCGCGCGAGCTGCGTGCTGTACAGACCGGCATCCTCTTGAAATGGCGTGCTGTTGGGTTCCAATTCGAGCAAGCGACCGACCAGGACCTGCGCCTGCCGCAGGTGCGTTATTCCGGCGTCGGTCTCGCCGGTCAGCGCAAGGGTCCTGCCGAGGGTGGCGGTGGAAATCAGTACTTTCTCGGCCTGGTTGTTGTCCTGCGGGTCCTTGCGGGCAAGTGCGAGCTCAATTTCGAGATCGGCCTCGTAACCGGCGATTGCCGCAGCAAGATCGCCGCCGAGCAAGGCCATCTTGGCAAGGTTGTTGTGCGCCAGTCCCAGGTAGACCATCCAGTCGGCGTTGCCGGGATCGATGGTGATGAGACGCTCGCATGCTTCGAGCATGTTCCGATACTGGGCCATGGCCTCATCCAGGCGTCCGCGTGCTTCATGCACATGCCCGATATTGTTGTCGATGCCGGCAAGCTGGAAGAGAATTTGCGGGTTTTCTGGCGCCAGCTTTCTTGCCCGTAGCAGTACCGACTGACCGTCGGTGAACCCCTGCAGCGCCTGGTCCAATTTGCCCTGGTACCAGTGGGTCGTACCGATGAACGTCAGAATTTCGGCGTACGCCTGCTGGCGCTCGATATTCGCCGGCTCTGCTCGAGCAAGCTTTCCCGCAAGTTCGGCGGCAGTTTCGTAGGTGATCAACGCTTGCGGCAGATGACCGAGCTCCGATCGCACGATGCCGATCTTGACCAGAGCCTTGGCCCGTTGGCTCAACGACTGGTCGGTTACGTCGGTCGTAGGCAGCGACTGAAAGTAAGCCATGGCGTGGTCGTCGACGGATTCCAGGATATCGAGCCGCGAGACTTCAGATAACTTGTCGGTCAGGTCGCCTAACATGAAATCGACCAGCGCTTCGGCCTGCTTCTGTCGGCGCTCGGCGGCGTTGCGCGCGATCACCGCCTGCACCGCGAGGTAGCTGGTCACCAGCATCACCAGCAGGGCCAGCGCCGTGATCGCCAGCAGCCGGCGCTTGGCCCGCGCGGCTTCGCGCTGGCGCAGGGTGTCGAGCGGCACGCCGAGCAAACCAGACAGCAACTTCAATCGCGCCAGCGATTTGCCGTCCTTGCCCGCACGCAGGTCGGCGGCGATCGGTTCGGCCGGGCGCGTGCCGAGGTTGCCGTCGTCGCCGAGCTCGAAGCGCAAGGCCGGCGCAAAACACTCGCGTTCGTCGCCGCAATTCGGTTCGCCGGCGACGATCAGGCAATAGATGCGCTCGCCGCGGCCGGTGCGCTTGAACTTCAGGATCTCGCCATTGACCCAGGGCGAACGCGCGGCGTCCGGCGAGCAGACCACGATCAGGGCTTCGGAGTCTTCAAGTGCGGCCTGGATCTTCGGGCCGAGCTCGCCGGCGCTGGCGAGGTCCTCGCGGTCCTTGAAGATCGGCGCCAGGCTGTCGGGCAGGGGGCCGAAGTCGCCGCTGCTGCCGCGCAGGCGCGAGGGCACGCGATAGCCTTCAAGATTTCGATGCAGCCAGTTCGCCCAACGCGCGTCGTTGTGGCTGTAGCTGATGAAGGCGCGGTAGCGCATCGATGCCCCTCGGGGGTCGGGCTGGCCGGGCGGGCCGGCAGTCAAGAGTACGGGAAATTCCGCGGTTTCAGGACATCTGCGCGTGCTCGAGCGGCCGCTCGCGGTGCAGCAAAATCCACTCGGCATGTTCTTCCAGGCAGGCGCGCCCCAGCGCCAGCAACAGTTGCCGCGATTCGGCGGCCGAGCCGGCCTGGCTGATCCGATTGCGGCAGCTTTCGAACAAGCGGCTCATGAAACGAAATTGCTTGATCAGTTCCTTGTCGGCCTTCTTGTACGAATAGGCCTCGCGGATGCCGGCGAGCAGGGGCAGCAGGCCCATCAGCAACACCAGCTGCTGTTGCATGCCCGGCGTCATCCGGTCGCCGCCGAGCAGCAGCGCGATCGCGCCCGCGAGGCCCGCCG
>JANYBA010000131.1 GCA_025360985.1 Gammaproteobacteria bacterium
CACGGCGCGGGTGACGCGCGGCGAGGACGTCTTCGACCTGGTCGAGAACCAGAGCACGTATATCCCGATCGGCTGCAAGCACCGCCTGGAAAATTGCGGGCCGGCGTCGCTGGAAATCATCGAGGTCCAGTCGGGGAGTTACCTGGGCGAGGACGATATCGTCCGCTTCGAAGACAGCTACGGCCGGATCGAATGAGCCGGCCGGGCCGGCGAAAGTTGCGAAAATCAATCGGAATGCAAGGCGAGCAATGACCAACAAGACGCTGCTGGTGACCGGTTCCGCGGGCCTGATCGGCTCGGAAGCGGTTCGACATTTCTCGGCGCTGGGCTGGAACGTCCACGGCGTCGACAACAACATGCGTGCCGATTTCTTCGGCGCCGACGGCGATACCACCTGGAACCTGGCGCGGCTGCAGGCCGACCATCCGCGCTACCAGCACCACGCCGCCGACATCCGCGATCGCGCGGCGATGCTCGCGCTGCTGGCGAACTTGCCGGTGGACATGGTCATCCACGCCGCCGCGCAGCCCTCGCACGACCTGGCCGCGAGCCGGCCGTTCGACGATTTCGATGTCAATGCCGTCGGCACGCTCAACCTGCTTGAAGCGACCCGCCGCGCCCGGCCCGAGGCCGCGTTCTGCTTCCTGAGCACCAACAAGGTCTACGGCGACGCGCCCAACGAGCTGCCCCTGGTCGAGCTGGAGACCCGCTGGGAATACGCCCGCGCCGAGGATTTCAACGGCATCGCCGAGACCTGCCGCATCGACCAGAGCAAGCACAGCCTGTTCGGCGCCAGCAAGGTCGCGGCCGACGTGATGGTGCAGGAATACGGCCGTTACTTCGGCATGAAGACCCTGGTCCTCCGTGGCGGCTGCCTGACCGGCGGCGCCCACAGCGCCGCCGAACTGCACGGCTTCCTCGCCTACCTGGCCCGGGCGGTGGTGGAAGGACGCAAGTACCGGATCTTCGGCTACAAGGGCAAGCAGGTCCGCGACAACATCGCCAGCCAGGACGTTTGCCGGCTGATCCACCGCTACTACGAGGCGCCGCGGGCGGCGGCCGTCTACAACATCGGCGGCGGCCGCGGCAACAGCATATCCATGATCGAGGCGATCGCCCGCCTGGAGGCGATCTGCGAACGCAAGCTGGACTGGGAATACGTGCCGGAAAACCGCGCCGGCGACCACATCTGCTACATCTCCGACCTGTCCCTGCTCAAGGCCGACTACCCCGGCTGGGACATCAGCATCGCGCTGGACGACATCCTCCAGGACATCGTCCGCGTGCTCCGGGAGAAGGCGGCGGCCTGAGCGCGCCGCGGCGGTAGGCTAATTCGCCCGGGGGCCGCTAGAATACAAGGCCTTCTCGCTGCCAGCCGACGTCCCCGCATGCTATCCGCGCCGCAGTTGTCCCACCTCGATCGCCTCGAGGCCGAGAGCATCCACATCCTGCGCGAGGTCGCGGCCGAATTCCGCAACCCGGTGATGCTGTATTCGATCGGCAAGGACAGCAGCGTGCTCCTGCACCTGCTGGTGAAGGCCTTCCATCCGGCGCGGCCGCCGATCCCGCTGCTCCATGTCGACACGACCTGGAAGTTCCGCGAGATGATCGCCTTCCGCGACCAGATCACGAAGCGCTACAACGTCGAGCTGCGCGTGCATATCAACGAAGACGGCGTGCGCCAGGGCATCGGCCCGTTCAGCCACGGCGCCACCGTGCACACCGACATCATGAAGACGCAGGGGCTCAAGCAGGCGCTCGACGCCGGCCGCTACGACGCCGCGATCGGCGGCGCCCGCCGCGACGAGGAAAAATCGCGGGCCAAGGAACGCGTTTTCTCGTTCCGCAGCGCCCAGCACCGTTGGGACCCGAAAAACCAGCGCCCGGAGTTGTGGAGCCTGTACAACACCCGCATCCAGACCGGCGAAAGCGTGCGCGTGTTCCCGATGTCGAACTGGACCGAGCTCGACGTCTGGTTGTACATCTTCCGCGAGCAGATTCCGGTGGTGCCCTTGTATTTCGCCAAGGAGCGGCCG
>JANYBA010000134.1 GCA_025360985.1 Gammaproteobacteria bacterium
GGCGCTTGACCGCCTCGGGCAAGGCGAAGAAGTCGCGAAAGGCGCGGTAGGCGCCGTCGATCAGCTCATCCGGAATGCCGTGGCCGCGGATGCCGCAGAAGCCCCACTCGCGATAGGCGGCGCCGAGTTCGTCGACGAAATTCGACCGGTCGGACTCGAAGCGACCGATATCGAGGCTCGGGATGCGGCCCGCGCTCATACCGCCGCGCGCACGGTGTCCGAAAGCTGGTCCAGCACCTGCTGCATGAGGCCGGCGTCGTCGGCTTCGACGGTAACGCGCACGACCGGTTCGGTGCCCGAGGGGCGCAGCACCAGGCGACCGCGCCCGGCCAGCGCCGCTTCCGCCTCGCTGCGCGCGGCCTGCACCGCGGGCGCGTCCAGGGGCTTGCTGCCGGGGGGGATGCGCAGGTTGACGGTTTTCTGTGGCAAGGGGTGATAGCCCGTCAGCGCCTGCGCCAGCGTCTGGCCGCGCCGCTGCAGGACTTCGAGCACCTGCAGGGCGGCGACGATGGCATCGCCGGTGCTGGCGCGATCCAGGCAAAGCAAGTGTCCCGATGCCTCGCCGCCGAGCATGCCCTGCCCTTCGACCAGCGCCTTGTGCACGTAACGGTCGCCAACGTTGACGCGCCGGAAGGCGATGCCCTGCGCGGCCAGCGCCAGCTCGAGCGCGAAATTGGTCATCAGCGTGCCGACCACCGGGCCCTGGAGCCGCCCGCTGCGCTGCCAGTCCAGCGCCAGCAGGTAGATCAATGCGTCGCCGTCGTGCAGCTGGCCGCCCGCATCGACCATCTGCAAACGATCGCCGTCGCCATCGAAAGTAATGCCAAGGTCGAACCCGCCCTGCCGGACTTGGGCGATGATCGCTTCCGGATGCATCGAGCCGACGTCGCGATTGATGTTCAGGCCGTCCGGTCGCACGCCGATGGCGGCGATGTCGGCGCCCAATTCCGCGAACACCTTGGGCGCCACTTGGTAGGTCGCACCGTGGGCGCAGTCCACGGCCAGGCGCAGGCCCTTGAGCTGGAAATCCTCCGGCACGCTCGACTTGCAGAATTCGGCGTAACGGGTCTCCGCGTCGGCAACCCGCGTGGCCTTGCCCAGGCGTTCGGACGTGACCGTGGCGAACGGCTGCTCCAGCTCGGCCTCGATCGCCAGCTCGACTTCGTCGCCGAGCTTCTCGCCCTGGGCGGAAAAAAACTTGATGCCGTTGTCTTCGTGCGGATTGTGCGAGGCGGAAATAACGATGCCGGCATCGGCGCGCAGCGAGCGGGTCAGGTAGGCAACCGCCGGCGTCGGCATGGGCCCGAGCAGGCGCACGTCGGCGCCGGCGGCGACCAGGCCTGATTCCAGCGCGGCCTCGAACATGTAACCGGAAATGCGCGTGTCCTTGCCGATCACAACGCTCGCGTGCCGATTGCCGCGCGCGAGCACCCGGCCAGCGGCATTGCCCAGGCGCAGCATGAAGTCCGCCGAGATCGGGCCTTCGCCGACCCGGCCGCGGATGCCGTCGGTGCCGAAATAACGGCGTCCGGCCATGGGCTCAGGCCTCGGCGGAAACCGGGGCGGGCCGGTTCATCATCAGCGCCAGCAGCGCCGCGAGCCTGTCGCGCATTTCCCGGCGATCGATGATCAGGTCGACCGTGCCGTGGTCGCGCAGGAATTCCGAACGCTGGAAGCCATCGGGAAGCGTCTCGCGCACGGTCTGCTCAATCACGCGCGGTCCGGCGAAGCCGATCAGGGCTTCCGGCTCGGCGACGTTCAAATCCCCGAGCATGGCCAGCGACGCGGTCACGCCACCGGTGGTCGGGTGCGTCATAACGGAAATGAATGGCAAGCCAGCCGCCTGCAAGCGGCCGATCGCCGCCGAGGTCTTGGCCATCTGCATCAGCGAGAACAGGCTCTCCTGCATGCGCGCGCCGCCGGAGGCCGAGAAGCAGACGAAGGGGCAGCGCAATTCCAGCGCGAGCTCGGCCGCCAGGGCGAATCGTTCGCCGACGACCGAACCCATCGAGCCGCCCATGAAACGAAATTCAAAAGCGCTGGCGCAGATATCGTGGCCGTGCAGCCGGCCCTTCAAGGAAACCAGCGCGTCGCGCTCGCCAACCGACTTCTGCGAGGCCTTGATGCGATCGGCGTACTTCTTCTGGTCGCGGAAATGCAGGGCGTCGGTCGGGCCGAGTTCGGCGCCGATCTCGAACACTTCACCCTCGTCGAGGAAAGCGGCCAGGCGTTCGCGCGCATCGATCGCCATGTGGAAGGAACACTTCGGACAGACCCTGAGATTCTTCTCCAGCTCCGGGCCGTAGAGCGCGGCGCCGCAACGGTCGCATTTCTCCCACAGGCCCTCTGGGACGCCGCGCTTGCCGCCACCCTGGGTGCGGATGCGGGCGGGCATGAGTTTGGTCAACCAGCTCATCGGGCAGCTCGTCCAGGTCGCGGGAAATCCAGTTTAGCCCAATTCAACAGGCGTGTTGCGGGAACACCGCCGGCGTCTGTAGTCTGGTCGAACCTATGACGTACCGCCCCTATCTGGACGGCCTCCGCGCGATCGCCGTCCTTTCCGTCGTGCTTTTCCACGCAGACGTTCCGGGCGTGCCAGGCGGATTTGTCGGCGTCGACATATTCTTCGTCATCTCCGGTTATCTCATCACCGAATTGTTGCTGCGCGAGCTCGCGCAGACGGGCGGCATCTCGATCGCGAACTTCGTCGAACGACGCATCCGGCGGCTGGCCCCCGCATTGACGCTGGTCCTGCTCGCGACTTTGATCGCCGGCATCGTCTGGCTGTCCCCGATCCGGGGCGAGCAACAGGGCCTGGCGAATTCAGCGCTCGCCACCATATTGCTTTCAGCGAATTTCTATTTCCTGCGGCATACCGGCGGCTATTTTGATGCCCCCGACCGAAGCTTCCCGCTGCTGCATACCTGGACGCTCTCGGTAGAGGAGCAGTTCTACCTGGCGTGGCCGTGGCTGTTGCTGGCGGCAGGTGTTTGGTGTCGCCGTCGCAAGACTTCCTTGTCGAGCGCGGTTTCGCTGGTGCTGGCGATGGTGGCCTTGCTTTCGTTCGCCGCCTGCGCCTGGCTGACCCGCAGCCACCAGAGCCAGGCCTTCTTCCTGACGCCATTCCGCGCATGGGAGTTCGCGGCCGGCGGGGCCGTCGTGCTGCTGCTGCAATGGAGGCGGGTCCCGAATTTCGGGGCACGCGCGATCGCCCTGCTCGGGCTCGCCGCGATCATCGCTTCGATCGCGATGTTCGATGCGCGGATGGCTTTCCCTGGCTGGATCGCCCTGGCGCCCGTGCTCGGCAGCGCTGCACTTATCTACGGCTGCGAGCTGGATTCCGCAGGCTTGATCGCGAAGTTGCTTGCGCTCAGGCCGATGGTGCTGATCGGACTGATTTCGTACTCGCTCTACCTATGGCATTGGCCGCTCCTCTCGATCGCCGGCATCGTGCTGCTCGATGAAGTTTCGCCCGGTCAAAAGTTGGTGCTGTGTGCCATCGCCGTGGCGTTGGCCGGGTTGACGTATCGCTACGTCGAGCAGCCGATTCGGTCCCGCCGATCGCCGCTGATGGCCAGCAGGCTGCGCACGTTCCGTAGCGGCGCGGCGCTGATGTTGTCGGTGGCGCTCGTTGCGGTAGGCATAGGCGCCTGGGCCAAGTTCATCTGGCCAAGGAGCATCCAGAACCAGACGATGGCCAAGGCACTCGTGGCCCTGGATACATCCCCACAGGATTTGGTGAGCTGCGATCAGCCGCGGCCGTACTCCGGCACGCTCGTGGAGCCGATTCGTTGTGCCCTGCCGAAGACCACGAACGCGCCACAGATCCTGGTCTGGGGTGACTCGCATGCCTACCACTTGAAAGACATGATGCTGGCTTATGCGATCGGGCACCACGTGCAAGCCAGGGTGCGCTTCATGGCCGGTTGCCCACCACTCAGGGGGTTCGACCCGGACCTCCAGGTCCGGAACGGCGCGGTTGGCTGCCCGCGGTACAACGAGGACGTGCTGAAGGAGATTTCCGTCCTCAAGCGCTCGGGACTCCGGACAGTCGTCATCGCCGCCCGGTGGTCGACCTATTCCGCAGACGAAAAGACATGGCTGGCTGTCAGCAATGCGCTGGCCGCCACAGTGTCGGCCCTGGATGCGCTGGGTGTCCGCACCCTCGTCGTCGCGCCGCTGCCGAGCTTCTCGCGGCCCGTTCCGAATTGCCTGCTGCGGCGCGGGCTTTCCGAGTGCGGCACACCCCGCTCCGAGGCGGAAGCTGACCGTCGCAACGTCATGGCGGTGCTGCAGGCCATCCCCGCGCAATACGCCAACACGCGCATCGTCGATCCGCTTCCGGCGTTGTGCGATGACGAGGTGTGCGCCCCGCTCCAGCATGGCGAGGTGCTGTTCCACGACGACAACCACCTGTCTTACCTGGGCTCGAGGGCGCTGTTGCCGGTGTTCACGCCGGCATTGGACTGGGGGATGGCTGTCAGCCGTCCAGTGCCTGGCGCAGGGTCGCGATAAAATCGGCGGCGAGGCGCGCGGCCTCGTTCGGGCTGGTGGCTTTCGCAATCGACTCCACCAGCGCGCTGCCAACCACGACGCCATCCGCGAGCCTGGCCATGGCCGCGGCGGAGATCGCGTCGCGGATACCGAAACCAATCAGCACTGGCACGGTCGCCAGCGAGCGCAGCTTGCCGATCCGTATCGCGACGTCGCCGGCGTCGATGCGATCGGCGCCGGTCACGCCGGCGAAACTGACGTAGTAGACATAGCCCTGCGCCTCGGCGGCCAATCGAGTCAGTCGCTCGGGAGATGTCGTGGGTGCGGCCAACGAAATCAGGGCC
>JANYBA010000207.1 GCA_025360985.1 Gammaproteobacteria bacterium
GGATGCCGGCGATGATCGGCACGGGTTTCTTGAAGCGCGCCGCCAGGATGAAGGCCAGCAGCTGCGTCTTGTCGCCGATCTCGGCGAGCGCGACCACGCCGGTGGAAACGAGCAGCGCTTCCAGGCTCATGCAGTCACAACGGCCTGCGCGGCGCGCTGTATGAACTGCAGCAGCGAGGCCAGGCCATTATTGCGCGTCGGCGAAAGATGTTTCGACAGGCCGATTTCGGCGATGTAGTCGGGCGAGGTCGCCAGGATTTCCCTGGCGCTGCGCCCCGAGTAAACGCGCAGTGCCAGGTAGACCAGGCCCGAGACGATGCTCGAGTCGCTGATCGCGTCGAATTCGAGGCGGTCGGCGTCGCCCTTGGCCACGATCCAGACCAGCGACTGGCAACCGAGCAGGCGGTTGGTTTCGACCTTGAGTTCGTCCGCCATCGGCGGCAGGCGCTTGCCCAGGTCGATCAGGTACTGGTAACGCTCGGACCAGTCGCCGAAGAAAGCGAATTCCTCGGCGATGACGCGCTGCGCCTCGGCGGCGGTGGCTTCGATGGGAAGCATCAACCGCGCCGCCAGCGCACGCCCGCGGGAGTGTCCTCGATCAGCACGCCTTCGTCGGCGAGTTGCTGGCGGATGGCGTCGGCGCGGGCGAAGTCGCGCGATTTCTTGGCGCCGTTGCGTTCGTCGATCAGGGCCTGGATGCGGGCGTCGTCGTCGCTGTCGCTGCCGCGCGAGAACCAGTCGGCCGGCGACTGCTGCAGCAGCCCCAGCGCTGCACCGGCAGCGAGAAGTCGCGATTTCGCCAAGCGTTTGTCGTCCGCGCTGGCGGCCTTGCGTGCCTCGCCAGCGAGGCGGGACAGTTCGGCCAATGCCGCCGGCGTATTCAAGTCGTCGCAAAGAGCAGCGTCGATTTCGGCCGGTGTCTCGACCAGGTCGGCGCGCACATCAACGAGGTCGCGCAAGCTGCCGTAGAGCCGATTCAGCGTCTGCACGGCTTGTTCGATCACCGCGTCCGACCAGTCCAGCGGTTGCCGGTACTGCGCCGAGAGCAGGGCGTAGCGCAGTGCTTCCGGCGGCTTGGTCGCCAGCAGCTCGTGCAGGACGCTGACATTGCCCAGCGACTTCGACATCTTGGCGCCCGCGAAGTTGAGCATGCCGTTGTGCAGCCAGAAGCGCGCGAACACCTTGCCGCCGTGGGCGCAGGTGCTTTGCGCGACTTCGTTTTCGTGGTGCGGGAACAGCAAGTCAACGCCGCCGGCGTGGATGTCGATGGTCTCACCCAGGTGGGCCTCGGCCATCGCCGAGCACTCGATATGCCAGCCGGGCCGGCCGCGGCCCCAGGGCGAATCCCAACCGGGCAGCTCCGGCGGCGACGGCTTCCAGAGTACGAAATCGCCGGGGTCGCGCTTGTAAGGCGCGACTTCGACCCGGGCGCCGGCGAGCATGTCCTCGGTCGAACGGCGAGACAGGTTGCCGTAGTCGGGATAGCTCGCGACGGAGAACAGCACATGGCCGTCGGCGGCGTAGGCCGAGCCGCTGTCGATCAGGCGCTCGATCATCGCGATCATCTGCGGAACATGCGCGGTCGCATGCGGTTCCTCGTCCGGCGGGATCACGCCCAGCCGGCACATGTCTTCGCGGTAGATGGCGGTGAACTTGTCGGTGATCGTGGCGATCGAGACGCCCAGCTCCTGCGCGGCGCTGTTGATCTTGTCGTCGACGTCGGTGATGTTGCGGGCGTAGACGAGCTTCGGGTAGCGGCGGCGCAGCAGGCGCGCCAGCACGTCGAACACCACCGGTCCGCGGGCATTGCCGATGTGAACGTAGCTGTAGACGGTCGGGCCGCACAGGTACATCGTCACCCGCGCCGGGTCGGCCGGGGCGAAGGCCTCGAGACGGCGGCGGAGGTTGTTGTAGAGCCTCAGTTCCATGCTGCGAGTTTATCAGGGCGCCGATCCCGCGCGCTGGGCCGTCGGAGACCCTGACGCGAGCCTTGCAGCGCGGACTTCAGCGGGAAGCGGAGCGGCGTTGGGTTTGGAAGTGCTGAAGAACCGGCTGGCGGCAATCTAGTCTCGGCAAACCGAGGGCCGATATTTGTTCAGGATGAGCGTGCCGGCGTGGGAAGTGCAACGCCACTCGATACTGCCGGCGTGCGTGATCGGCGAAAAGACCAGGAGTCCGTTTCCAATCGCCAGGTTGGCACGAAATGGAGCGATATTCGAGAAGTGGACATGGACGATGGTGTTGAGAAAATGCGTCCGGGACACATAGGAGCCCGTAATGGATGTTCCCGTCGACAATCCGAGCGACACGTTGCCATCGCCGACACCACCATTCGGCCAGCGATCATAACTGTTGTAGAACTCGGCAACGGCGGTCTTCACGCCGTCGGCCAAGGAAACGCCTTCCGCGACCTGCGAGCGGATGACGTAGTCTTGGTACTGGCTGATTGCGAGCGCGGCCAATATGGCGATGATCGCGACGACGATCATCAGTTCGATAAGGGTAAATCCCTGGTGGCTTCGCATGATTGGCCCCTTCGGAAAAGAGAACTGGAAGTGCTGCCTAGATTCTGCTTCGGGGGGATAGCATGCGGCGCAAGCCATGCTGGCCCAGTTGACCTAGCCTTTCAAGTGCGTCCCGGAAATATCCGACAGAAATTGTGGACACTGAGTCGCAGAAACGGAAAGCCTCGCATCGGAACTCGCCGGCTATGGCGGAGAGGGAGGGATTCATTCGGGCCATCCATGGCCCTCACCCCTTCGGGGCGGCTTTGCCGTGCTGATCGGCAATCCTGCCGATCAGTCGAACCCAGGGTTCTCATCAAGTCCTCGCCGTTCCACTAGAAACAAAAACGCCGCCCGATGGGTGGCGCTTTTGTTTCTGGCGGAGAGGGAGGGATTCGAACCCTCGGTAGGCTTGCGCCTACGGCAGATTTCAAGTCTGCTGCCTTAAACCGCTCGGCCACCTCTCCGTGATGATCTGGGCTGCATATTCCAGAAAAGCCGTCCGGGCCGAGTATGCCGGATGAAAGAGCGAGTGTGAAATATTTACAGTAGGAATTGCCCGATAAAGAGTTCGGAATACTGGTGCTTGTTTCGATTCTCGCTCCAGCTAATCTGATGCTGCCAGACACAGGGGAACGGCACATGATCAGGGTATTCCTGCTCGACGACCATGCTTTGGTCCGTACCGGCTATCGGCTCACCTTGCAGCAAGAGGTCGACATGGAAGTGGTCGGCGAGGCCGGCTCGGCGGAGGAAGGGCTGCCGCTGATACGCAAGCTCACGCCTGATGTCGTGCTCTGCGACCTGCACCTGCCTGGATTGAGCGGTCTCGACGTGACCGAAAGATTGAAGCGCGGCGAAAGCGGGCCAAAGGTGGTGATCGTCTCCGTGCAGGAAGACGGCCCCATGCCCAAGCGCCTGATGGATGCCGGCGCCAGCGGTTATCTCGGCAAGGCCTGCGATGCCCAGGAATTGTTCCGCGCGATTCGGGAAGCGGCGCGGGGACGGCGCTACCTCGGCGGCGAGATCGCGCAAAGAATGGCGCTGGCGGGCAAGGGCGACTCGCCCTTCGAGAAACTGTCGCCGCGCGAACTGGAGATTTCGATGATGCTCTGCCGCGGCATGCGCGCCGAGGATATCGCCCGCAAACTTTGCCTGAGCGGAAAGACGGTGGCGACCCACAAGTACCGGTTGTTCGAGAAGCTGGCGATCAAGGACACCGTGGCGCTTGCGCGCCTGGCTGCGCAGTACGGAATCACCGATCCGGCCCGGGCCGTCGGCTGATATCGCCGCGCTGAAAAAGAGAAG
>JANYBA010000224.1 GCA_025360985.1 Gammaproteobacteria bacterium
TCGGCAACCTCCAGGGTCTGCTCGACAAGCAGATCCCGGAAGCCCGCCGCGCCAAGGCGCTCGAGCTGCTGCAGCGCTACGTCGGCCAATTCAAGGGCAGCACCGCGGTCACCGACCAGGCCCGCGCGCGCTTCGAGGAAAAGCGCGGCCAGCCCGGCCTGCGCGGCCCGGTGAAGTCCGAGCTCGAGCAGTCGCTTGCCAACGTGCCGACCTACATCAAGGGCATCCGCGACCTGTTCGCCGAATTCAAGATCAAGGGCGCCGGCCCGGCGCTGGCGGCGATGGAAAAGCAGCTCAAGGCCTACGCCGATTGGGAGCGCAAGGTGGTGCTGCCGACCGCGCACGACGATTTTCGCCTGCCGCCCGAGGAGTATGCGTTCCGGCTCAAGCGCGTCGGCATCGACATCGATCCGCTGGTCCTGGTCCAGCGCGCCCAAGTCGAATTCATGGAAGCGCGCGCCAACATGCAGGCGCTGGCGCCCTTGCTGGCGAAAGAGAAAGGCATCGCCTCGACCGACTATCGCGACGTCATTCGCGCGATGAAGAAGGACACCATCCCGAACGACCAGCTCGAAGCGCGCTACCACGACGTCAATGCCGCCCTGGAAGCGGCGATCACCAAGCAGCGGGTCGTCGACCTGCCGAACCGGCCGATGGTGATGCGTCTGGCTTCGGCAGCGGAATCGGCGGCGCAACCGGCGCCGCACATGCAGCCGCCGCCGCTGATCGGCAATACCGGCGAACAGGGCCAGTTTGTCTTGCCGATCGGCAATCCGACCGGCAACGGCAAGGGCGAGGCCTACGACGACTTCAACTACCCGGGCGCGGCCTGGACCCTGAGCGCGCACGAAGGCCGTCCCGGCCACGAGCTGCAGTTCTCGGCGATGGTCGAGCGCGGCGTGTCGCAGGCGCGCAGCCTGTACGCCTTCAACAGCGTCAACGTCGAAGGCTGGGCGCTGTACGCCGAGTCGGAGATGCTGCCCTACGAGCCGCTCGAGGGGCAGATGATCGCCTTGCAGTTGCGCCTGCTGCGCGCGGCGCGGGCGATGCTCGACCCGATGCTCAACCTCGGCATGATCAGCCGCGAGGACGCCGGCCACGTGCTCAGCGACCAGGTCGTACTGTCGGCGCCGATGGCGCGCCAGGAACTGGACCGCTACACCTTCCGCGCGCCTGGCCAGGCCGGCAGTTATTTCTACGGCTACTCGCGCATCCTGCAACTGCGCGCCGAGACCGAAGTGGCCCTCGGCGCGAAGTTCGATCGCCTGGCCTTCAACAACTTCCTGCTCGACCAGGGCCTGCTGCCGCCGGACTTGCTGGCCAAGGCGGTGCGCGAGGAATTTGTGCCGGCGCAAAAAGCCAAGCCGTGAGGTAGGGCGATCCCGCGACGAAAAAAACCCGGCTTCGGCCGGGTTTTTCGTGGTGGGCCGGCTCTCGTCGGCATTCAATTCAGTCGCCGCCCGATACCGGCTTGGTGAATTGAACGCCGACTGCGCCGGCTTGGGCCTGCGCGTCGCGCGCTACTTCAGTGTCGACTCGAACAACTCGTCGATCCGCCGGTACTCGTCGTACCAGGATTCCGGATTGACGAAACCGTGCCGCTCCAGCGGGTAGGGCGCCAGCGTCCAGTGGTCCTTGCGCAGCTCGATCAGGCGCTGCGACAAGCGCACCGAATCCTGGAAGAAGACGTTGTCGTCCATCATGCCGTGGGCGATCAACAAGTGGCCGCGCAGGCCCTCGGCGAACTCGATCGGCGACGACGTCTTGTAGGCCCCGGGATCGAGCTCGGGCGTATTGAGGATGTTCGAGGTGTACTCGTGGTTGTAGCTGGTCCAGTCGGTGACCGGGCGCAGCGCCGCGCCGGCCTTGAAGGTCTCGGGCGCGCGGAACATCGCCATCAGGCTCATGAAGCCGCCGTAGCTGCCGCCCCATAGGCCGACGTTGCCGGCGTCGCCCTGCTGGTTGGCGACCATCCAGTGCACGCCGTCCAAGAGATCGTCGAGCTCGGGGTGGCCCATCTGCCGGTAGATCGCCGTGCGCCAGTCGCGGCCGTAGCCTTCCGAGGCGCGGTAGTCCATGTCCAGCACCACGTAGCCCTGTTGCACCAGCAGGTTTTCGAACATCTGTTCGCGGAAGTAATACGGGAAGCGCGCGTGCACGTTCTGGGTGTAGCCCGCGCCGTGCACGAACATGACCACCGGGAACTTCTTCCCGGCTTCCAGCTGCGCCGGCCGGTACAGCTTGGCCCAGATGACGCCGGCGCCGTGCGTGGACGGCACCTGCACGAATTGCGGGGCCATCCAGGTGCGCGCGCGGTAATCGGCGCTGCGGGTATCGGTGAGCTTGGTGGCGGCGCCACCGGTCGCCGGCAGTACCGCCAGCTGCGCCGGCAGGAAGCTGCTGGAGTAGCGCAGCAGCAACTGGCTGCCGTCGGGCGACAGCGTGAAATCCTCGACGCCGTCGAGCGCGCTCAGTTCGCGCAGGCCGCTGCCATCGGCCCCGACCGAACAGACTTCGTAGTCGCCCGGCCACTTCTGGTTGCAGATGAAATACGCGGTCTTGCCGTCGGCCGACCATTGCACCGCCGACGTCTCCCAATGCCCGGAGGTGAGCGCGGCCGCCTTGCCGCCCGGCGCGACGGTGTACAGGTGCGAGTAACCGCTTTCCTCCGACAGGTACCAGAGCGTGCGGTTGTCGGGCAGCCAGCCGTAGTCGTTGAAGTTGTAGTTGATCCAGGCCGGATCGGTCAGGCGGTGCAGCAGCTGGAGTTTCGCGTTGACGAAGTCGACGCCGGCGATCCAGCGGTCCTTGTTGTCGATGGCGCGGATCTGCACGGCAAGCTGCTTGCCGTCGGCGCTCCAGCGGATGGTCGCGGCGCCGCTGTTGTCGCCTTCGTTGACCACGCGTACCGGGCGATTGCCCTTTAGCGGGTCGAGTTTCTGGGCGGCGCGAAGCGCGGCCAAGGGATCGGTGGCGATGCCGGGCAGGCCGTCGAACGCCAGCGCACGCACGCTGTCGTCGCGCAGGTCGACCAGTTTCAGCGACTGCGCTATCGGCGAATTCCGACCGACCCGCGTGCGCCCCTCCTCGACTTCCTCGTAACCGGATTCGGTCACGAACTTGGGCATCTTGGTTGTGCGGCCCGTGTCGGCGTCCTTGGGCGAGGTCACCACCAGCAACCAGCGGCCGTCGGGCGAGAGCGAGCTGGCGTCGATGTGGACATCCGCGCCCAGGTAGGCCGGCACCGCCGGCCGGGTCGGATCGGCGCGGCGCAAGGCTTCGTTGTGCGCGCGCACCGCCTCGCGATCGTCCTTCTGTCGCTGCAGCGTGCTGCTCAGGCGCAGTTGCAGGGCGCGAAAGGCGTCGGCGGCCGGCGCGGCGCCGGGATCCTTCTCCGCGCGCGGCAGCGCGATCGCCGCGACCAGGCGATCGCCGCGGGTCCAGCGGAACCAATCGTCGCCGACGCGGAACTGCACGCCGCTGCCATCGGCGGAGAACTGCGGGTCGGCCTCCTCGGCGGCGCTGCGCGTGACCTGGGTCAGGACGCCGGTGCGCAGGTCGCGCTCGAAGATGTCGTCGTTGCGCACGAACACGGCGCGGCTGCGATCGCCGTTGACGATCGCGCCGGCGCCATCGAGGCCGGCGAGGTCGGCGTCCTTGGCCGCGCTGCCGGCGGCGGCGTCGAGCGGCTGCGTGTAGGTGTCGCGGATCGGCGAGCCGTTGCGCTTGAGCGTATAGGCCACGTGCCGGCCGTCCCAGGCCCACCACGCCGCTTCCACCGGCGCGCCGATCCAGTCGGGATTGGCCATCGCCTGTTCGAGCGTCAGGGGCGTGGGCGCTTGCGATTGCGCCAGCGCGGTCGAAGTGGCGAGCAGGCTGGAAACGAGGCAGGGCAACAGGCGCATCGAAGGCTCCGCGTGGGACGACGAGGGCGGCCAGCGTAGCAAAGCCGGCGCCGTCCGACCCGTGTCGCGCTTTCGCGGTGGCGCGATGTCGGCCACAATCGCGCAACACCCGCGCCGGCGCGACATGCACGCCTACGTTTACAAATCCCAGCGCAAGTTCGAGTCCTACCTGTACCTGCGCGAGAAGGACGCTTTCGGCTTGGTCCCCCAGCCGCTGCGCGCGCAGTTGGGGCCGCTCGCTTTCGTGCTCGAACTGGACCTGCCGGCGGGACGCCGGCTGGCACGCGCCGATGCCGAGGTGGTGACGGCCAATCTGCTCGCCCAGGGCTACTACCTGCAGGCGCCACCGCTGGTGCTCGATCCGCTGGTGGCCGGGGGCGTGGGCGATGGTTGAGGCCCGCCGGCACAGCCAGGCCTGGGCCTGCTTGGCCGTGGCGATCGGCCTGTGCTGGCTGCCGCTGCTGCCGCGCGTGCCTGTCGCCTGGCTCGGCCTGTTGCTGGCGCAACCCTTGTTCGCGCTGGGCTGGAGCGGCCTGCGCGGCAGCCGCGATCTCTCGAAGCCGGCCTATCCGCTGCTGGCCGACGCGATCAGCCTGGCGAGCCTGTGGCTGCTGTCGTTCGCGCTGCTGGCGTTGGCCGTGGCTTGGCCTTTGCAAGCGCTGCGCGAAAGCGCCGCGCTGATGCCGACACTGCTGTTGAGCTTGAGCCTGGGCTGCGTGCTGTTGGCGCTCTGGCGGCGGTGGCCGACGTTTGTCGCGGCGGCGCGCGAAGGCCAGGCGTTTTCGCGCCTGTTGCTGGCCAGCCCCGGCAGCCAAGCCACGGGCCCCTTGGCGGGGCTGGCGCCGACGCTGTGGATTCTCGTTGTCCTGGTCGCCGGCCTGGCCCTGGCCTGGCCGGGACTGCTGCCGTCGGACTGGCGCGTCCCGGGACTGTGGCTGTATCCGGCCCTGGCCTGGCTCGCGCACACGCGCTTGCACCACCACGCCGGCCCGATCGCGGTCGGCACCGCCACCGTCGCTGCGCCGGAGCTGCCGGCCGCGCCGGTCGAAGCCCTGCCGGGGACGCCGGACGAACGCCTGGTCGATGCCTTGCGCGAAGGCCGGATCGAAGCGGCACTGCAGGCGCTCGAGGATGGCGCCGATCCGCATGCGCTGCCCGACCAGCACGATCGCGACCAGCGCACCTTGCCGATGCTGGCGGTGCTGCAAGGCGACCTGCGCCTGCTGCGCGCGCTGATCGGGCGCGGCGTCGACCTCAATCGCCTGCACGGCGGCTTGACGCCGCTGCTCGCCGCCACCCGCGACAGTTGGCACGGCCGTCCGGAAGCGGTGATGACCTTGCTCGCCAATGGCGCCGACCCGCGCGTCGCCGATGCCGACGGCAACGCGCCCTTGCACCATGCCGCGCGCAGCACCGATCCGGCAGTCGCGGCCCTGATGCTCGACGCCGGCGCGCAAGTGGACGCCCTGAACGGCGAGGGCCACAGCGCGCTCGGGGTGGCCTGCGCGTCCGGCAACTGGCGGCTGGCGCGCTTCCTGATCGAGCACGGCGCGCGCACCGAACCCGCGGACGGGCAACCGGCCCTGCTGGCCGCGGCGGCCGGCGAGGACGATCCGGCTGGCGTGCTGCTGCTGCTGCGGCACAAGGCGCGGGTGGACGCGCGTGGCCGCGACCAGCGCACCGCCCTGATGCAGGCCTGCGCCAGCGGCAACGACGAAATCGCCTCGGTGCTGCTCGAAGCCGGCGCCGATCGCAATGCCCACGACGCCGACGGCAACACGCCGCTGCTCGAGGCCGCGCGCCACGGCCAGGCCGCGACCATCACGCGCATGGCGGCGGCGCGACCGGATTTCCGCGCCCGCGACAGCCAGGGCCGGAACGCGATCTTCCTGGCGACCGAAGCCGGTGCTGGCGCCGACGTCCTGCGGCAATTGCTGGCGCACGGCGCCGTGATCGACCAGCCCGACAACGAAGGCCGGCGCGCCATCGACATCGCCATCGAACGCGGCCGTTGGCCGGAAGTCGCGGTGCTCGACCCGGACTATCCGCTGCCGGCGAATATCGTCGAAGGCCTGGCCGCGGGCGATTTCGACCAGACGCCGCGCCGGCTGCTGACCGATGCCTTGCTCGCCAGCGATTTCGCCGCGGCCGAAAAATTGCTCGACCTCGGCGCGGTCCTGTCGCCGGCGATGCTCGGGGAAATCCTGCCGGAGTTCGCCACCGATACCCGCCTGCTCGCTTTCGCCTGGCTGTGCCGCCACGGCGCGCCGACCGAGTCGGCGATCGACGGCGGCGACAGCTTGTTGTTCCGGATGTTCGACCGCGGCGCCGAAGCGATGACGGTCTGGCAGTGGTTGCTCGAGCGCGGCCAGTCGGTCGCCGGCGCCGGTGGCCTCGCCCGCTTCCTTGCCGGTTGCCGGAAACACGAACACACCGCGCGCAGCGTCGAACAATTCGCGCTCGGCCTGCTCGAACGCGGCGCCGATCCGTTCGCCGGCGCGCCCGGCACCGAGACGCCCTTGTTGCTCGCGATCCAGCTCGGCTGGCAGCGCTTGCTCGAGGCCCTGCTCGCTCTCGGCGTCGATCCCAACCAGCGCGACCGCCGCGGCCATTCGGCCTTGCTCGACGCCACCATCCTCGGTCGCGAGGCCGCGGTGCGCGCCCTGATCCGCGCCGGCGCGCTCCCCGACGCACGTTCGCCCGACGGCCAGAGCGCGCTCGGCATTGCGCTGGCGGCGGGCCATGCCGACCTCGGGCGCTGGCTGGAATGGCTTGGCTGGACGCTGCCGGGACGGCGCTTGCGCGGCGGCGACGTGGCGGCGGCGGCGATGGCCGGCGATGTCGATGCGGTCGTGCGCCTGGTCGAACTCGGTTTGTCGGTCGATGCCGTCGACGACCACGCCTGCACCGCCTTGTTGCGCGCCGCCGGCGGTGGCCAGGTCGAGATCGTCGCCGCGTTGCTGGCGCGCAATGCCGACTGGCGGCTGCGCGCGCGCACCGGCGCGACGCCGTTGACCGCTGCGATCAGCATGCGCCATGCCGGCGTGGTCGAGCAGTTGCTGCGTGCCGGCGCCGATCCCGACCAGGAGCTGCCGGGTGGCGTGACGCCCTTGATGCTGGCGGCGGCGCTCGGCCAGACCGAGATCGCCGGCCGCTTGCTGGCCCAAGGCGCGCGCGCCGACGTCGTCGACGAGCAGGGCCTGAACGCCTTGCACTGCGCCGCCCTGCATGCGTTTGGCGCCCGCGACCGGCAGCGCGCGCTGGCGCTGCTCGACCTGCTGTTGATGAGCGACATCGCGCCCGACGCGGCCAACGACCGCAGCTATACGCCCCTGCTGCTGTTGCTCGGCGCCCGCGCCGAAGTCGGCGCCTCCTGCGACGAGGAACTGGTGCTGGCGGCGCTCGAGCGCCTGCTGGCCGAGGGCGTGGCGCTCAATGGCCAGGACGCGCGCGGCCTGTCGGCGCTGCACCTGGCGGCGATGCACGGTTTGCTGCGCGTGGTGCAGCGCCTGCTGCGCGAAGGCGCCGACCGCAGCCTGCGCGACCACCTCGGCCGCAGCGCCCAGGAACTGGCGGTGATGCGCGGCTACGTCGACATCGCCGCGGAACTGGAATCATCGCGGTCGCCGCTAGCTCGATTTGGCCGCGACGGCTAAGGGCCGCGTTCCGGCTCGTCGGCTTCGAACAGGGTCGCGAGATCGTTGAAGGCCTGCTGCGAGGTCGCGATCAGCGCCGCCTCGTCGTCGTAGACCAGGTGCTGCTCGCGGAGCAACGCCTCGTCGTGCTCGCGGAAACGCTCGCGCCGCTCCAGCGCGGCCTCGTGCGGCACGCCCAGTTCCTCCATCACCTGCTGGCCCAGGTCCAGGCTGGAATGGAAGGTCTCGCGGATGACTTCCACACCCAGGTCCATCAGCTTGAAAGCATGCTGGCGATTGCGCGCGCGGGCGTAGACCTTCAGGTGTGGGTACTGGCGCCGGAGCAGGCGCGCGGTGCGCACGGTCGCTTCCGGATCGTCGGTGGTGAGCACGAACACCTCGGCGCGATCGGCGTGCGCGGCGCGCAGCAACTCGGGCTTGGAAGGGTCGCCGAAGTAGATCATGTTGCCGAACCGGCGCGATAGCGCTACTTGTTCGACGCTGTGCTCAAGCGCGGTGAACGGGATTTTCTGCGCGCGCAGCATGCGGCCGACGATCTGGCCCATGCGCCCGAAGCCGGCGATGATGACGCGTGGATACTCGTGGTCGATGACGTCGGCGGCGCGCTCGGGCGGCTTTTCCTCCGGCATTTCGCGCAGCAGGCGCGACAGCGCGATCACGCTCAACGGCGTCAGCGCCATACTCACGCCGACGATCGCCACCAACCGGTCGCGCAACACCACGTCGATCAGGCCGTGCCGATAGGCGTCGCCGAACACCACGAAGGCGAACTCGCCGCCCAGCGCCAGCACCGCGCCAAGCATCAGCGCCTCCCGCCAGGGCAGCTTCCCGGGCCGCCAGCCCAGCGCGACCAGCACCAGCGATTTCAGCAATAGCAGCGCGCCGACGCCGGCGGCGATCAGGCCGGGTTCGGCCATGACCCGGTGCAGGTCGATGCTCATGCCGACCGCGATGAAGAACAGGCCGAGCAGCAGGCCCTTGAAGGGATCGATCTGCGCCTCGAGTTCGTGGCGGAATTCCGAATCCGCGAGCAACACGCCGGCCAGGAACGAACCCAGGCCCATGGACAGCCCGCCGAATTGCATCAGCCAGGCAGTGCCGACCACGACCAGCAGCGAGGTGGCGGTGAAGACTTCGCCCATCTGCGTCCAGGCCACGGCGCGGAATAGTTGCTTGAGCAGCAGGCGCCCGCCGATCACCACCAGGGCGATCATGCCGATCGCCTTCATCACCGCGTCGAACGGCGGCGCCGTGGAATTGCCGTGGCCGAGCAACGGGATCAGGGCCAGCAATGGAATGGCCGCCAGGTCCTGGAACAGCAGGATCGCGAACGCCAGTCGGCCGTAGCTGGTGGTCAGCTCCTTGCGTTCGGCCAGGATCTGCAGGCCGACCGCGGTCGACGACAGGGCGAGGCCGAGCCCGATCACCAGCGATGCCTGCCAGCCGAGGCCAAGCCAGGCGACGATCGCGCCGATCGCCAGCGCGCTCAGTACCACTTGCAGGCCGCCGAGGCCGAAGACCTGCCGGCGCATTACCCACAAGCGCTGCGGCGACAATTCCAGGCCGATCACGAACAGCAGCATCACCACGCCGAGTTCGGAGAAGGTCAGCACGCTGGCCGGGTCCTTGACCAGCTTGAAGCCGAACGGTCCCATCACCACGCCGGCGACCAGGTAGCCGAGCACCGCGCCGAGGCCGA
>JANYBA010000231.1 GCA_025360985.1 Gammaproteobacteria bacterium
TCGGCCTCGGAATGGCCATCGAACAGCAGCTCCAGCAGTTTGCGCTGGAAGGCGTGGACCAGCGCCGAACCGGTGTTGGCATTGGTCAGGATGACAGCGCCGACATCGTAGCCGGGCAACCAGATCATGTCGCTCTTGTAGCCCTCCAGCGAGCCGCCGTGGTGCACGACGGTCACCCCGGCGACCGTCTCGATTTCCAGGCCCATGCCGTACTCGAGATTCGCGCCGGCGGCCACGTTCGGCACGCGCCGCTCCAGCAGGTTCTTCTCGGAGACCAGGCGCCGTCCGTCCGGCAGCAGTCCCTTTGCGAGCTCCATCATCACGTACCGGCTCAGGTCGTGGGCGCTCGTCCACGCCCCGCCCGCGGGTCGCAAGGGGATGATCGTGTAGTTCGGCGCGATCTGACCGACGACCAGCTGGCCGTCGAGATCGATGTCATGCGGTCGCGCATAGTCGCCCTGCATGGCCGTGGCAAAGTCGAAAGTGCTGCGGGTCATGCCGAGCGGATCGAAGACCTGCCGTTGCATGGCCTGGTCGTAAGCCTTGCCCAAGTCCATGCCGGGGTTGGCGACGCTGGCGCCGATGAAGCCGGCCGCGGCCGCCAGCGGGTTGCTGTACTGGTACACCTCGCCGAACTTGCTCGTGGGCTGCATCGTGCCCAGCCTCCGGATCGCGCTTTCGGGCGTGTCGCGCTGGCCATTGGCGAACTTGCGCTCGTAGTCCTGTCGCGGCAGTCCCGTGCAGGCACAGACCAGGTGCTTGATTTGCACCAGGCTCGTCGTCGCCGCGTCACCGAGCTTGAAGGCAGGATAGGCTTCGGTCACCGGCTCGTCCCAGCGCAACTTCCCGGCATCGACCAGTTCGGCGAGCAGCAGTGTGCTCAGCGCCTTGGTGTTGGAAGCCGCCATGAACAGTGTGTCGGCATCGACCGGATCGGGCTTGCCGAGTTCGCGCACGCCCAGGCCACCTTCGTAGACGACCTTGCCTCCGTCTATCAGGCTGAAGCCGACACCGGGTACCTGAAGTTGTCGCATGCCGTCGGCGAGGAAGGCCTTCATTGCTGCGATCGCCTGCGCATCGATCGGCCGCGCGCGTTTGCCGGCGAACACCTCGGGCACGTAGCCCTTGGGCCGCACGCTCGTGAGGAACAGGATGTAGGACCCGAGACGTTTATCGACCGTCGCCCGACTGGTCTGAAACAGGCCGACGAGCCAGTGGTCGCCCACCCGCCAGGCGTAGGCCTGCACGAGGGCCTTCTCGTTCGGCGACACCTCGTAGTTGAAGAAGACGTGCTCGTCCCAGCCGGAGCCGGGCGGATCAGGCAGGCGGATCCGCAGCTGGCGCTTGAAGCCGGGGTCGTACGCGGCCCAGCCCGCGGCGACCGCAGCATCCGCGTCCTTGGCTTCCACATCCATCAGCGCGAACGTGAAGTCGGGCTCCGGGGGGCTCACTACGACGGCGTTGTCCTTCGTGGTTGCCGTCCAACCGGCGGGGAGTTTGAAGGTGGCGCCGGCCGGCGTGCTCGCCAATGTGCTGACCGCAGTACTCGCATCGCTCTTCGCCGATGGGAGCGGAGCAACTGCGCCGGGACCCGCCACGGCAGGGCGGCAACAGGCCCACATCAGGAATGCCAGCCAAAGCAGTTGCCTGCGCACGAAAGCGAGCTCCACCAAACGATTGCCGCAAGCTATCACGGGCCGCGGCTGACATTGGCCAATCGAAACGTGCGATCGCCCCGCTGCCGTCGGCCTCAGCTGCCGGCGGGCAGGAACCACAGCAGGGCCGCGCCCAACACGATCCGGTAGATCGCGAACGCGGTGAAGCGGTGCCTGCGGATGTAGCCGAGCAACCATTTCACAGCGATGAAAGCGGTTACGGTCGAAGCGACGAAAGCCACCGCGAGCGCCGCCATGTCTTCGTGGCCACCGCTGTTTTCCAGTTTCAGCAGTTCGTAAGCGCTGGCCGCGAACATGGTCGGGATGCCGACCAGGAACGCGAACTCGGTGGCGGCGCCGCGGGTCAGCGCACCGGCGAGCATCGCCACGAAAATCGTCGCGGCCGAACGCGAGGTGCCGGGGAAAACGCCGGCGACGACCTGGGCCAGCCCGACCAGCAACGCGATCGTCCAGGTGATGTCCGTGCCCGGCGCGTGTTTTTCGGCGAAGTATTCGGCGGCCAGCATCCACAGCGCGCCCAGCACCAGCGCCCAGGCCACCGGCGTCACCGCCGTGGGCAGGTTGAAACCCATTTTCTTGACCAACAGGCCGAGCACGGCAGTGACCGCGAAGGCGACGAACAACTTGCCGACGTAATCGCGAGGGCCCGGCTCGCGCAGCCCGGTCGCCAGTTGCCAGAGTCGCTCCCGGTAGATCAGCACGACTGCGAGGATCGCGCCGGCCTGGATCACGATGTTGAAAAGGTCCGTGCGCGCGCCCAGCCAATGTTCGGCGATCAGCAGGTGGCCGGTGCTGGAGATCGGCAGGAATTCCGTGACGCCTTCGATGATGCCGAGCAGCAGTGCGGCCAACAGGGAAGTCATGGCATTCGTTTGGGGAGGGATTCGGGGGGGCCGGCTTCACTTTGGCCGGAACTGGGGCCATCCTACCTCGGAGCTCGTCCTGCCGGTGGTTGCAACCGGCGGCTTGGGCAACATCCGCCGGGGGACGGGACCGCGTGAACCGCAGGGCGTCGACGTCAGGAACAGGCTCCGCCTTGCCGGGCCTGATGCTGCGCGTCCTGCTGTTGGCGGTGGTGACCGCGGCCGTCGGCCTGAGCATCTACGGGCTGCAGTACCAGGCGCGCGCGGCGCGCACGACCAATGCCTTGCTCGACGTTCTCGACGGCGTCTGCGTGCAGTTGAGCGGACTCGAATGGCAGGCGGTGGCGCGCCGGCAAGTCACGCCGGCCTTGCGCCGCGAAATCGACCGATTGTTCGCCGAGCACACGCAAATGCTTGCGCACCTGGAGCGACGCGTGGACGAAGTTCCGGCGCTGGCCGCGCTGGTCGGCGACGAGCGCCGATACGCGGCGGTGATCCGCCGCGAGATTGCCGCGGTCGAAGCCGGCGACTGGCAACGGGCCGTGCAGTTGGACGCGACCGAGGCGGTCGCGCTTTACCAACGCATCGACGCCCGAACCGGTGCCATCAGCGCGGCGCAGACGCAGCGCATGCACGCCGCCGAACGGCGCGCGGCCTGGGGCTCGGCCACCATGCTGCTGCTCGGCGCCCTGCTGATGGCCGTGTTGCTGTGGCGCAATTTCCTGGCCTTTCGCAAGTACCTGTTTTCGCGCAATCGCCTGCACGTCGAGGAACAACGCGCCCGCCACCTGACCCGGCTGCTGGAAAATTCCAAGGAGGCCCTGCTGGTGGTCGATGCCAAGGGACGCATCCAGTTCGCCAGCGGCGCCGCCGTGCGCATTTCCGGATTGGACGCGGACGCGTTGATAGGCACGCGCGTGGTTTCCTATTGCCATCCTGGCGAACACTCGCTGGCCCGACGCTGGCTCCGACGGTCCCTGCGCGAGCCCGAGGTCGTGCACGAGGGCCGGTTCCGCATCGCCAGCCGCAACCACGGCTGGCGCCAGTTCGAGGTGTCGATCACCAACCTGTTGCACGACCCGACCGTCGGCGGCTTGCTGATGCACGCGCAAGACATCACCCGCCGGCTCCAGGCCGAGGAGAAGTTGCAGGAACAGGCCTATCGCGATCCGCTCACGGGCCTGGCCAACCGCACCTTCCTCAACGACCGCCTGGCGCAACGCAGCGGCGACGCCGGCCAGACCAGCCGTTACGCGGTGCTGTTCATGGACCTCGACAACTTCAAGCACGTCAACGACAGCCTCGGCCACCAGGCCGGCGACGAACTGCTCGCCGCCACCGGCAAGCGCCTGGCCGCGGCCGTGTGCGATCCCGATGTGCTGGCGCGCTGGGGCGGCGACGAATTCATCTTGCTGGTTGAGCAGGTCGACGACGAGGCCGGCGCGATCGAGATCGCCGAGCGCTTCCTCGACGGCATGAACCGGCCGTTCCAGACCTCCGCCCAGGAAGTGCTGATCGGCCTGAGCATCGGCATCGCGCTGTCGCGCGACGACGGCGCGTCTTCGGCCAGCGAGATCCTGCGCCAGGCCGACCACGCGCTCTACCAGAGCAAGCTCAATCGCAAGGGCGGTTACCGGGTGTTCCGCGGCGGCAGCGACACCCTGCCCGCGACCCAGCGCCTGCTCCAGGAAGCCGACCTGCACCGGGCGATCGAGCGCCGCGAATTGCAGGTCCACTACCAGCCGATCTTCTGGCTGCCGACCGACAGCTTCGCCGATGCCGAGGCGCTGGTGCGCTGGCAGCACCCCGAGCGCGGCATGATCTTCCCCGACGATTTCGTCGCGCTGGCCGAAGAGAGCGCGCTGATCGAGCACATGGGCCGCGCGGTGTTCGGCCAGGTCCTGGCCGACATGGCCCGCTGGCGGCGCAAGGGCTTGCTGCCGGAAGCCTTCCGCATGCACATCAACGTCAGCCCGCGCGAACTGCGCGCGCCGCGATTTCCGGAAATGGTCGCCGCCTTGCTCGCCGAGCACGACATCCCGGCCGAATTGCTGCGCCTGGAAATCACCGAGCGCTCGCTGCTCGATCCCGGCAGCGAGGACGCCCGCTGGATCTCGGCGTTGACCGCGCTCGGCCTGCAGTTCTGCCTCGATGATTTCGGCACCGGCTACTCGTCCCTGTCGAACCTGCACCAATACCCCTTGTCGGCGCTCAAGGTGGACCGCAGTTTCGTCTGGCGGCTGGATACCGACGCCTCGGCGCCGACCGTGCTGGCGGCAATCTTCGCGGTGGCTGAAGCCTTTTCGCTGGAAGTGGTGGCCGAAGGCATCGAGACGGCCAGCCAGCGGGAAATGCTGGTCGCGCTCGGTTACACCCTCGGCCAGGGTCGGCTCTACGCGATGGCGATGCCCGCGCTGGACTTCGAACGCACCTACCTGGAAGAAGAGACGATTGCACCGGAACTGCGCAAGTCGGCGTAAAGCTTGCACCATTTAGGCGCATAAGGACTCAGAGACCCTTTAAGAACCGCGCCAGTTGGCCTTGTCGGGATTGGCACGCGCCTTGCTAAGAGGCAGTGCCCTTTCCCTCCCGGAGCTGCCCCGTGTCCTACGACAACGTCACCAAGCTGGTCAAAGACCACGCCATCGAATTCATCGACCTGCGTTTCGCCGACATGCGCGGCGTCCAGCACCACGTCACCTTCCCGGCCAGCATCATCGAGCCCGGGCTGTTCGAGGACGGCAAGATGTTCGACGGCTCGTCGATCTCCGGCTGGAAGGGCATCAACGAGTCCGACATGATCCTGTTGCCCGACGCCAGCACCGCGGTGGTCGATCCGTTCACCGCCGACCCGACCCTCATTCTTGTCTGCGACATCCTCGACCCGGCCACGATGCAGGCGTATTCGCGCGATCCGCGCGGCGTCGCCAGGCGCGCCGAAGCCTTCCTCAAGGCCAGCGGCATCGCCGACCAGGCCTTCTTTGGTCCGGAGCCCGAGTTCTTCATTTTCGACTCCGTGCGGTGGGCGAACGAGATGGGCCACACCTTCTTCGAGATCGATTCCGAGGAAGCGCACTGGAACAGCAAGAAGAAATACGAAGGTGGCAACTCCGGCTATCGCCCGGGCTTGAAGGGCGGCTACTTCCCGGTCGCACCGACCGATTCGCTGCACGACATCCGCGCCGAGATGTGCAAGGAACTGATGGCCGCGGGGCAAGAAGTCGAAGTGCACCACCACGAAGTCGCCAACGCCGGCCAGTGCGAGATCGGCACCAAGTTCAATACGCTGGTGCAGAAGGCCGACGAGCTGCTGATGATGAAATACATCATCAAGAACGTTGCCCACCGCAACGGCAAGACCGC
>JANYBA010000283.1 GCA_025360985.1 Gammaproteobacteria bacterium
TTCTTCCTGGTCGGCGCCCTGCTGCTGCATCAGCGGGATCAGTTCGCGCGCCACGAATGGAAAGGTCACGAAGAAGGTCGCCAGCACGATGCCGGGCGTGGCGAAGATCAGCTTGATGTCGTGCGCCGACAGCCAGCCGCCGAACCAGCCCTGGGCGCCGAACAGGAGCACGAACACCAGGCCGGCGACCACCGGCGAAACCGAGAACGGCAAGTCGATCAGGGTGACCAGCAGGTTCTTGCCGGGAAAGCGGAACTTGGTGATCGCCCAGGCCGCGGCGATGCCGAAGACGATATTGGACGGCACGCAAAGCAGGGCGACCAGCAAGGTCAATCTGATCGCCGCCAGCGTGTCGGGCTGCAGCTCGGCATCGGCGTAAGCGCGCCAGCCGGCGGCCCCGGCCTCGATCAGCACCGTCGCCAGCGGCAGGACGATCACCAGCGCGATCAGCCCGATCGCGGCGGCGACCAGGAGCAGGCGCAGCCAGCGCGGCTCGCTCAGGCCCTTGGCGCGTCTAGACGGATTGGCCACGTGCCAGCCTCCGTTGCAGCGTGTTGATCAGGAACAGGATCAGGAAGGACGCGCCCAGCATCAGCGTCGCGATCACGGTGGCGCCGTGGTAGTCGAATTCCTCCAGCCGGATGACGATCAACAGCGGCGCGATTTCCGAAACATAGGGCAGGTTGCCGGCGATGAAAATCACCGAGCCGTATTCGCCGACGCCGCGCGCGAACGCGAGCGAAAAGCCGGTCAGCATGGCCGGCAGGATTTGCGGCAACACGACTCTCCAGAGAGTGGTGATACGACTGGCGCCGAGCGAGGCGGCGGCTTCCTCGTGTTCGTAATGCAGGCTTTCCAGCACCGGCTGCAAAGTCCGGACCGCGAACGGCAGGCCGACAAACACCAGGGCGACGACGATACCGGAGGGCGCGTACGCGATCTTGATGCCGGCCGCCTCGAGGCTGTGGCCGAGCCAGCCGTTGCCGGCGTAGATGGCGGTGAGCGCGATCCCGGCGACCGCCGTCGGCAGCGCGAACGGCAGGTCGATAAGGGCGTCGAACAGGGCGCGGCCGGTGAAACGATAGCGCACCAGCACCCAGGCGATCAGGGTGCCGATGACGGCATCGATCAAAGCGGCGATCAGCGCGCTGCCGAAGCTCAGTTTCATCGCCGAGAGCACGCGCGGATCGCTGGCGATCGCCCACCAGCCCTGCGGTCCGAGACCCGCCGCTTTCACCAGCAGCGCGATCAACGGAATCAAAACGATCAGGCCCAGCCAGGCCAGGGTGATGCCCAGCGTCAAGCCAAGGCCGGGCAGGGGCCCGGCCTGGCGCAGACGGTGCGCAAAACCTGAGGCGAGGCTACTCATTGTTTCGCCAAGTCATTGGGAGGTCGGCCGGTAGATTTGGTCGAACAACGCGCTATCGGCAAAGTGCGCGGCCTGCGCCTTCTTCCAACCGCCGAAGGCATTGTCGATGTTAACCGTGCTGACCGGCTTGAAGATGGCAAGGTCCGCCGCCGGCACCAGGTCGGGCCGGGAAGGCCGGAAGAAATTCCGGACCGCGAGTTGCTGGCCGCGGGCGCTGTAGAGGAACTGCAGGTAGGCTTCGGCCGCCTCGCGCGTGCCGTGGCGATCGACATTCTTGTCCACCACCGCCACCGGCGGTTCGGCCAGGATGCTGATGCTCGGGATCACCAGTTCGAAATCCTTGCCGCTGGGCTCCGACAACGCCAGGTAGGCCTCGTTTTCCCAGGCGATCAGCACGTCGCCGATGCCACGATTGACGAACGTGGTGGTCGAGCCGCGGGCGCCGGTATCGAGCACCGGCACGTTGTGGAACAGCCGCGCCATGAAGTCCTTGGTGCCGGCGAGGTCGCCGCCGGTTTTCTTCGCGGCGTAGACCCAGGCGGCGAGGTAGTTCCAGCGCGCGCCGCCGGAGGTCTTCGGATTCGGCGTGATCACCGCGATGCCCGGGCGCACCAGGTCGCCCCAGTCGTGGATACCCTTGGGATTGCCCTTGCGCACGAGGAATACGATGGTCGAACGATAGGGCGCGCTGTTGTTGGGCAGTCGCGATTGCCAGTTGGCCGGCAGCAGGCGGCCTTTTTCGGCGATGGCATCGATGTCGGCGGCCAAGGCCAGCGTGACCACGTCGGCCTCGAGGCCGTCGATCACGGCGCGGGCCTGCTTGCCGGAACCGCCGTGCGATGCCTGGATGGTGAGCGTCTGGCCGGTCCTGGCTTTCCAGTCGGCGGCGAATTCCGAATTCACCGCCTGGAAAAACTCGCGCGTCGGGTCGTAGGAGACATTGAGCAGGGTGAGGTCCTTGGCGGCGACCAGCCCGGCGCCGGTCGCGAGGATGGAACTGAGCACTGCAAGCATGAAGCGGTTCATGGCGATTCCTCGAGAATGGGGTCAGAACGAGACTTGGATGCGCGAGAAGAAGGTCTTCTCGTCTTCCCGATCCGCATTCAGCGGCGAACCGCCGTCGAAGCGTGTCTGAGTGCGGTTGAAGACAAGCTTAAGGTTCTGGTTCAGGTACCAGTTCAGGCCCAGGCCCCAGGCGCGGGCGCGGCGTGCACTGGTTGCGACGTCGGCATAAACGGGGAAGGCATCCTTGTCGATGTCCAACTCGCCAAAGCGGGCGACCAGTTCGAACGCGCCCCAGCCTTCACCGCCGACAACGAACGGGTGCGCCGGCTTGACCACGCCCCGGTAGCTCGCGTCTTCGCCGGTGAGCACCCAGCTTCCGGTGAGCTGCCAGGCCGTGTTGGTCAGATCAATGCGCGTGGCTGGCTTGCCGGTCACCAGCAACTCCTGTTGCGAGCTGACGTATTCGCCCAGCAAACCGAACGCGTTGTAGTAGTAATACGCCTGCGGCGCGATACGCCGGTGCGTGCCGTCGGCCAGTACGCTGCTGCGATAGTTGAAGAAGACGTTCTGGCCCGGCGTGCGGTAGCGCGGCAGGAAATTGTTACCGGCGCCTTCCTTGTCGCCGGTGCTGCCGGCAAGGCCGAAGCCGAATCCGGACAAGGCGCTGGCGTCGTTCTTCCAGGGCTCGAAGAAAATCCGGCCTTCGAATTCGAAATGGTTGTCGGCGTCGGTCGTCGGAGCGTCGCGGCCATCGGGCGCGCCGTTGTA
>JANYBA010000286.1 GCA_025360985.1 Gammaproteobacteria bacterium
GTAGTTCATCTGCCGGCTGAGCGCCTTGCCCGGGGTGTCGACCAGGAAGACGAGCGAATTCAGAATCGAATCCTTCGCCTGCCGGAGTTCGCCGTCGGTCGGCGCGACCTTCTGCATGGAGCGCATGGTATCGACCATCACGGACACGGTTTCGGCGATCGTTTCGTTCTTGGTGGCGCTGCCCATCACGAAGCTGCCAGGCGACTCGTATCCTGCGGCCCAGGTCCCGTAGGCAAAATAGGCCAGCCCGCGCCTGGTCCGAACTTCGTTGAACATTCGCGAGCCGAACGAGCCATTGCCGAGGACTTCGTTCATTACCCACAAGGCCGGGTAATCCGGGTCGTCGCGCTTGCCACCGAGGTGGCCGATGCGGATCTGCGCTTGGGCGACATCGTCCTTGGCGATGGCGTAGAAACCGCCGGGCTGGATCTGCGCCGGCGGCGACACGAGCGCAACGGGCTTGTCCGGGGCCTTCCAGGAACCGAACTCCTTCTCGATCAGCATTTTCATCGCGGCGGGATCGAAATCGCCGACGATTCCCAGCATCGCCGCGTCCGGCCGGAACGTGGCCGCGTGGAAGGCAACCATGTCGGCGCGCTGGATGGCCGCGATGGTGGCGTACTCGGGTTGGCGCGCATAGGGCGAATCCGCGCCATAGACCAACCTGCCGAACTCGCGGTCGGCGATGCCTTCGACTTCGTCGTTGCGGCGGCCGATCGCATCGCGCGCGGCGACCTTGGCGATCTCGATCTTGTCCTCGGGAAAGGCCGGGTTGCGCGCCAGGTCGGCGAGGATGGCGAGGCCCGTGGCCTCGTCGCCAGCGAGCGTGAACATCGAGACCGACGCCGAATCCTCGTCGATCGCCGACTCGACATCGGCGCCGATGCCCTCGAGCTGCTCGTCGATCTGCTCGCCCTTGCGCGAGACGGTGCCGCCGGAGCGCATCACCTCGCCGGTGAGTTCGGCAAGGCCGGCCTTGCCGGCGGGCTCCCAGAGCGCACCGGAGCGGACGATGAGATTGCCGTGGACACGAGGCAGGGAATGGTCGGGCAACAGGTAGACGCGCATGCCGTTGCCGAGGACGTAGACCTCCGGCTTGGGCGTCGCGTACGCGGGAAGCGCGGGGATTTTCACGTCCTTCCAGAATTCCTGGGCACGGGCCGGCAGCGCGGCAGCGACGAAAGCGAGCGCGACCAGCATCGGCGTGGCAAAGCGACGGTTCATGGCCGGGCTCCTGCCGCCGGGGCGGGCTCGGGTTCGACCATGGCGATCGTGCGATTGGAACGACGGAAGGTCGCGCGGGCGACCCGCTGGATATCGGCGACGGTCAAAGCGTTGATCCGGTCGATCTGCCGGAACACGTCGCGCCAGTTGCCGGATAATCCTTCCTGGGTCGACAGTTGCAGCGCCATGCCGAGGTTCGATTCGAGTTGCTCAACCATCGCCGCCTTGGCCTTGGCTTTCACGCGCGCCAGTTCATCGGCGCTGACCGGCTCGTTTTTCAGTCGTTCGATCTCGATGTCCATCGCCGCCAGCACCTGCTCATTGCTGTGCCCAGGCGCGGCCAGGGCGTAGAAGCAGAACATGGTCGGATACTTTCGCCCTGGGAAATCGTTGAAACCATCGGCCTGGACGGCGATCTTCTGCTCCTGGATCAGGCTGCGGTACAGCCTGGACGTGCGGCCGTCGGAAATGATCGATTCGAGCGCGTCGTAGGCCGCTTCGTCCGGGCCGTTGGCGCTGGGCTTGTGGTAGCCGACCAGGACGATCGGCTGGCTTTGCGCGACCATGGTCGAGCGGCGCTCGCTGTCCTGCGGCGGCTCGACGGTCGAAACCGGCTCGGCCGCCGGGCGCGCCGGAATCCGGCCGAAGTATTTTTCGGCCATGGCGATGGTCTTCGCCGGATCGATGTCGCCGACCACCGAGATGATCAGGTTCGCCGGCACGTAATGCGTCCGGTAGAACTCGACCGCCTGCGCGCGGGTGAACATGTCCAGGTCGCTCTGCGTGCCGATCCCCTCGCTGCCGTAGGGATGGTAGACGAAGGCCATGCCGAGGAATTCCTCGAGCAGGCGTCCGAACGGGCTGGAGTCGATGCGCATGTAGCGCTCCTCCTTGACGACATCGCGCTCCTTGTAGAACTCGCGCAGCACCGGGTCGAGGTAGCGATCGGATTCCAGCGACATCCACAGCTCGAGTTTGTTCGACGGCAGGCTGTAGTAGTAGACGGTCTGGTCGGCCGCCGTGTAGGCGTTGAGGTCGTTGGCGCCGGCGCGTTCCAGGATCGAGCTGTATTCGTTGCTGACCACGAATGCCTGCGCTGCCGCGTCGGCGCGCTTGAACTCGTCCTCGAGCGGCTTGAGCTGGTCGGCACTGGCGCCATGCAGGCGCGCGGAACGCAAAGCTTCGGCAGCGACATCGGCGGCGGCCATGGCCTTCTGCTCGGCCGGCCAGTCCTTGGTGCCGATGCGGCTGGTGCCCTTGAACGCCATGTGCTCGAACATGTGCGCCAGGCCGGTGATGCCGACGTGCTCGTCGACCGACCCGACGTCGGCGACGGTGGCGAACGAGAACACCGGGGCTTCGTGGCGCGGCAGCAGGATCAGGCGCAGACCGTTCGAAAGCGTGTGTTCGACCACCTGCTGCTGGACCACCGCGAAACCGCCCGCCAGCGCTGCCGGTTCCGCGCCGACTGCGCTGGTACACGCCAAGCCTGTCAACAACAGGCTGAATCGGATTGCATGCATGCTGGGTTTCCTGCTCGGTCTGGCCTGCCAACAGGGTACATCGGTCGGTGAAAAAGGGGTTGAAAAAGGGGTCAGATCCCTTTTTCGACAACGACCGGCAGCGGCTTCGTCATGCTTCTTTCATCGCGGTGTCACGACGATGGCATGACCGGACGCGATGCTGCCCGCATGGACAAGCACATGCGCATCGAGCTGGTCACCGAAACCTACCCGCCGGACGTCAATGGCGTCGCCTTGACCGTGCAGTCCCTGGAGCAGGGCTTGCGCGGCCTCGGCCACCGCGTTGCCCTCGTCCGGCCCGAGCAGGCCGAAGACAGCGTGCTCCCCAATCCCGAGTTGGTGCTGGTCGGCGGCGCGCCCCTGCCTCGCTATCCAGGGCTGCGCTTTGGCTTGCCGGCCGGGCGTCGACTGCAGGCACGCTGGCGGACCGAACGCCCCGACGCGGTCTACATCGCCACCGAAGGCCCGCTGGGCTGGTCGGCTCTGAATACGGCGCGGCGACTCGGCATCCCCGCGGCGACCGGCTTCCATACTCGCTTCGACGACTACGTGGGCCGCTATGGCGCCGGCTTCCTGTCGCCGTGGGTGTTCGCGTGGCTGCGGCGTTTCCACAACCGCGGCGATGCCACCCTGGTTCCCACCATTGAATTGCAGGAGCAACTGCGCGGGCAGGGATTCACCCGCGTCCAGCGCCTGGGTCGCGCGGTGGATACCCGCATGTTCCACCCAGGCTGGCGCGACGCGGCGCTTCGTGCCCGCTGGGGCGTTTCCGAGGACGACGTCGTGGTGTTGAGCGTCGGCCGGCTGGCCGCGGAAAAAAATATTGAGCTGACGGTCCGCGCGTTCCGGGCCTTGCAGGCCGAACGCCCCGGCACTCGACTCGTGTTCGTCGGCGACGGGCCGCAACGCGAGACGCTGAAATCCAGCGTGCCGGATGCCATCTTCTGTGGCGTCCAGCGCGGCGAATCGCTGTCGCGGCACTACGCCAGCGCCGACCTGTTCGCCTTTCCGAGCCTTTCCGAGACCTTCGGCAATGTCACGCTCGAAGCAATGGCCTCGGGCCTGGCGACCGTGGCGTTCGATTACGGCGCCACCCGCGAGCACCTCGTCGATTGCAGCCACGGCGCCGCCGTGCCTACGGGCGATGCCGACGCATTCGTCCGGGCGGTCGCCCAGATCGGCGCCCTTGGCTCGCTGTTCCGGATGGGCGTGGCGGCGCGCGCCGCCGTGCAACACCTGCATCCCGATGAGGTCGCGCGGGAATTCGCCGACTTGCTCGCACAGCTCGCGCATCGGCGGTTGGCGGCATGAAATCGATGCCCCAACGCTGGCAGGCGCAGGAACAGGATTGGTGCCTGGCCGCCAATCGTTGGGGAACCCGTCAGCTGGTGCGCGGCTATTTCCGCCTCGTCAGCCGGCTTGGCGACGGCGCGTTCTGGTACGCGCTGATCGCGCTGATCGCCTGGTTCGATCACGCGCGCGGGCTCGATGCCGCGGCGCACATGGCGATCGCTGGCGGCGTCGCCACGCTGGCGTATCGACGCCTGAAGCGCTGGACGCGGCGGCCGCGGCCGTACGTCGCCGATGGCCGCATTCGGGCCTGGGTCGCGCCGTTGGACGAATTCAGTTTCCCGTCCGGGCATACGCTGCATGCGGTGTCATTCACCCTGGTCGCACTCGCGTACTACCCGACCTTGGCCTGGCTGCTGCTGCCATTCACCCTTAGTGTCGCGCTGTCCCGGGTCGTGCTCGGCATGCATTACCCGAGCGACGTCATCGCCGCCACCGGCATCGGTGGCGTCATTTCGCTCTTGACCCTGCAACTGGTGCCGGTCTCCGGCTGACACGCGCTGGCGGCTCGCAGATCGCGTCCGACAACCACGCGGCGACGAGCTGGTCGCGATACTGCGGCATCAGGAAGGGCCCGTGGCGGGCCAGCGATCCGCCCTCTTCGCACGACCAGGCGGCGCCCACCAGCGTATAGCCTTCGAATGCCAGGGCGACGCAGCCTCGGCCACTGCGCAGCCGGTCGGCCAATTCTTTCGCTCGCGCGGCCCACGTCAACGATCCCGGCTGGGGCCAGCCGTCGCGATAGCCGAGTTCAAGCTGGGCGAGGTCCCAGCGCCAGGGCAAAGCCTCTGGCGCGGGCACCACGAGCAGGCGCAAGTGTTCGACCGGGATCACTCAATTCGCCGTTGTCTGGTTGGTCGATGGGGCGGAGCCGAGGGCGTACCAGTCGATCTTTCGGGTCACGATCATGATCGCCGACAGGATCGCGAACAGCATCAGCGAGCCGAGCACGAGCGCGTTGTCCTCCGAGATCAGCAATCCGTAAAGCGCTGCGTACAGGATGGTTAACATCAGGGCGAAGCTTGCGCCGCGCTTCCGGCTCTTCAACACCGAAGACAAGTAGATTCCCAGCAGTCCGATGCAGGCGACGCTGGCGACCAGGTAGG
>JANYBA010000290.1 GCA_025360985.1 Gammaproteobacteria bacterium
ACGCGGAGCACTTCGCCCTTCATCACGCGGTATTGCTTGCCGCCGGTGACAATGACTGCGTACATGACCGGAATTCCTCTGTAGTTATTTTGGACAATGCCTGCCCGCGGTCACGGGACAGAAGCGGAATTGTAGGGGGAATTCCCTTTAGGGTCAATTGCTTCGGTCTCCGGGCACTGCCGGGGCGGGGCGGCCCCCTGGGTCCGGCCAGCCGGCAGTCACGGCAGGACCGGCCCACCCTGCTAAACTGCTTGGTCCGACGCACGCAGGCCCCCGAATGGACATGATCCGCATCCGCGGCGCGCGTACCCACAACCTCAAGAACATCGACCTCGACCTGCCGCGAGACCGGCTGATCGTGATCACCGGCTTGTCCGGTTCGGGCAAGAGCTCCCTGGCCTTCGACACCATCTATGCCGAGGGCCAGCGCCGCTACGTCGAATCCCTGTCGGCCTACGCCCGGCAGTTCCTGTCGGTCATGGAAAAACCCGACGTCGATCACATCGAGGGCCTGTCCCCGGCCATTTCGATCGAGCAAAAGTCGACCTCGCACAACCCCCGCTCCACGGTCGGCACCATCACCGAGGTCTACGATTACCTGCGCCTGATCTACGCCCGGGTCGGTACCCCGCGCTGCCCCGACCACGGCTTCCCGCTGGAAGCCCAGACGGTCAGCCAGATGGTCGACCAGGTCCTGGCCCAGCCCGAGGACCGTCGCCTGATGCTGCTGGCCCCGGTCGTGCGCGAGCGCAAGGGCGAGCACGTGCAGGTGTTCGAGCAACTGCGCGCGCAGGGTTTCGTCCGGGTCCGGGTCAACGGCTCCTTGATGGAACTCGATGCGGTGCCGGCATTGGCGCTGCGCCAGAAACACACCATCGAAGCGGTGATCGATCGCTTCAAGCCGCGCGCCGACCACAAGCAGCGCCTGGCCGAAAGTTTCGAAACCGCGCTCAAGCTCGGCGACGGCCTGGCCTCGGTCATGGCCATCGACGACGCCACGGTCGCGCCCATGGTGTTCTCGTCGAAATTCAGCTGCCCGGTCTGCGATTACTCGCTGCCCGAACTCGAACCGCGGCTGTTCTCGTTCAATTCCCCGGTCGGCGCCTGCCCGGGCTGCGATGGCCTTGGCATCACCGATTTCTTCGACCCGGCGCGGGTCGTGGTCCATCCCGAGCTCAGCCTCGCGGCCGGCGCGGTGCGCGGCTGGGACCGCCGCAATGCCTACTACTTCCAGCTGATCGCCTCGCTGGCCAAGCATTACGGCTTCAACGTCGACACGCCCTGGAGCGAACTGGGCGACAAGGTCCGCCAGGCCGTGCTCTACGGCAGCGGCAGCGAAATCATCACCTTCACCTACCTCACCGAATCCGGCGGCCGCACCCAGCGCAAGCACAAGTTCGAAGGCATCGTGCCCAACCTCGAGCGCCGCTATCGCGAGACCGAATCGCAGGCGGTCAAGGAAGAACTGTCCAAGTTCATCAGCGTGCGGCCCTGCCCCGAGTGCGGCGGCGCGCGCCTGAACAAATCGGCGCGCAATGTCTTCGTTGCCGACCAGAGCCTGTCGCAGATTACCCAGCTTCCGGTCGACGAGAGCCTGGCCTTTTTCTCGCAACTGACCCTGGCCGGCTGGCGCGGCGAGATCGCCGCCAAGATCGTCAAGGAAATCCGCGAACGGCTGAAATTCCTGGTCGACGTCGGCCTCGACTACCTCACGCTCGAACGCAAGGCCGATACGCTCTCCGGCGGCGAAGCCCAGCGCATCCGCCTGGCTTCGCAGATCGGCGCCGGCCTGGTCGGCGTAATGTACGTGCTCGATGAACCCTCGATCGGCCTGCACCAGCGCGACAACGAGCGCCTGCTCGGCACGCTCACCCGCCTGCGCGACATGGGCAATACGGTGATCGTGGTCGAGCACGACGAGGACGCGATCCGCCACGCCGACCACATCGTCGACATCGGCCCCGGCGCGGGCGTGCATGGCGGCGAGATCATCGCCCAGGGCCAGCTGGCCGACATCCTCAAGGCGCCGCGTTCGCTGACCGGCGCCTACCTGTCGGGCAAGCGCTGCATCGAGATTCCGAAGAAACGCCGCGCACCTAACCCCAAGCTGAGCTTCCGGCTCACTGGCGCCAGCGGCAACAACCTCAAGAACGTCGACCTGACCATCGCCGCCGGCCTGTTCACCTGCATCACCGGCGTTTCCGGTTCGGGCAAGTCCACCCTGATCAACGACACGCTGTTCCACCTGGCCGCCAACGAACTCAATGGCGCCTCGCATACGGTGGCGCCCTACCGTGACGCCCAAGGCATGGAATTGTTCGACAAGGTCGTGGACATCGACCAGTCGCCGATCGGGCGCACGCCGCGCTCCAACCCGGCGACCTACACCGGCCTGTTCACGCCGCTGCGCGAATTGTTCGCGCAGGTGCCGGAAGCGCGCGCCCGCGGCTATTCGCCCGGACGCTTCAGCTTCAACGTGCGCGGCGGCCGCTGCGAGGCTTGCCAGGGCGACGGCCTGATCAAGGTGGAGATGCACTTCCTGCCCGACGTCTACGTGCCCTGCGATGTCTGCCAGGGCAAGCGCTACAACCGCGAGACGCTCGATATCCACTACAAGGGCTACAACATCCACCAAGTGCTCGATATGACGGTCGAAGACGCGCTCAAGCTGTTCGACCCGGTGCCGACGCTGGCACGCAAGCTCGAGACGCTGATGGACGTCGGCCTGAGCTACATCAAGCTCGGCCAGAGCGCGACCACGCTGTCCGGCGGCGAAGCGCAGCGCGTGAAATTATCGAAGGAATTGTCGCGCCGCGACACCGGCCAGACCTTGTACATCCTCGACGAGCCGACCACCGGCCTGCATTTTGCCGACATCGAGCACCTGCTTGCCGTGCTGCACAAGCTGCGCGACGACGGCAACACCATCGTGGTGATCGAACACAACCTCGACGTGATCAAGACCGCCG
>JANYBA010000291.1 GCA_025360985.1 Gammaproteobacteria bacterium
GTCTTCCTGACCGTGCCGACCCGGCTCAAGGAATCGGCCTACGCGCTCGGCTCGACCACCTTTGAAGTAGTCTGGGATGTCGTCCTGCCTTACACGAAATCGGCGGTCATCGGCGGCATCTTCCTGGGCCTGGGCCGCGCACTCGGCGAAACGATGGCGGTGACCTTCGTGATCGGCAACGCCTACGAACTCAGCGCCGGCCTGCTCAATCCCGGCACCTCGATCGCCTCGACCATCGCCAACGAATTCGGCGAATCGGTCGACCCCTTGCACAAGTCGTCCTTGCTTGCCCTCGGCTTCGTGCTGTTCCTGCTGACCTTCGTGGTGCTGGCCGCGGCGAAGTTCCTGCTGATGCGCCTTCAGTTGCGTGAGGGCGAATGATGGGTCTGTACTTCCGCCGCCGCGCGGTCAACTTCCTCGCGTTGGTGCTGGCGGGGTTTGCGACCGCGTTCGGCCTGTTCTGGCTGATCTGGATCCTGTGGACGACTTTCAGCAAGGGACTGAAGTACCTGACGCCGGCGCTGTTCACCCAGATGACGCCTGCGGCAGGTGAAGACGGCGGCATGCTCAACGCCTTTGCCGGCAGCCTCATCATCGGCCTGCTCGCGATCGCCATCGGCACGCCGATCGGCATCGCTGCCGGCACCTACTTGTCGGAATACGCGCGCAACCGCCGCATCGGCGACGTGATCCGCTTCGTCAATGACATCCTGATGTCGGCGCCGTCGATCGTGCTCGGCATGTTCGTCTACACCTTGGTCGTGGTGCCGATGGGCCACGCCTCGGCGTTCGCCGGTTCGATCGCCCTGGCCTTCATCGCCCTGCCGGTGATCATCCGCACGACCGACGAAATGCTGCGCCTGGTGCCCAGCACCATGCGCGAGGCCGCGCTCTCGCTCGGCATCCCGCAATGGAAGGTCACCACCCAGGTGCTCTATCGCGCCGCGCTCCCGGGCATCGTCACCGGCGTGCTGCTGGCGTTCGCCCGCATCAGCGGCGAGACCGCGCCACTGCTGTTCACCTCCTTGAGCAACCAGTACTGGAGCACGGACCTCAGCCAGCCGATGGCCAGCGTGCCGACGGTAATGCTCAGCTTCGCCATGAGCCCGTTCGAGAACTGGAACGGCCTGGCCTGGGCCGCGGCCTTCTGCATGACCATTTTCGTCCTGTTGCTCGGCCTCGCCGCCCGTTTCATCCTATTGCGCAACAAGATCAGCAATGACTGACGTGAGTATCGCCATGACCACTCCGCTCCGGACGGCGACACCGCCGTCCACCGCCCCGTCGAAGGAAACGGCGATCAAGCTCGCCGCGCGCGGCCTGTCGTTCCATTACGACCAGTTCCGGGCCTTGAAGGACATCGCCCTCGACGTGCCGGAACGGCGGGTCACGGCCTTGATCGGTCCTTCCGGCTGCGGCAAGTCGACCCTGCTGCGAATCTTCAACCGGATCTACTCGATCTACCCGAAAATGCGCGCCGAAGGTGAAGTCTTGCTCGACGGTGAAAACGTGCTCGACCCGGGCTATTCGCTCAACAAGCTGCGCAGCAAGATCGGCATGGTTTTCCAGAAGCCAGTGCCGTTCCCGATGTCGATCTACGACAACGTCGCCTACGGCATCGGCCACTACGAGAAGCTGGCGCGGGCCGAGATGGACCTGCGCGTCGAATCGGCGCTGCGCCAGAGCGCGCTCTGGGACGAGGTCAAGGACAAGCTCAAGCAAAGCGCGCTCGGCCTGTCCGGTGGCCAGCAGCAGCGCCTGTGCATCGCCCGCGCGATCGCGCTCAAGCCGCAGGTCATCCTGTTCGACGAGCCGACCTCGGCGCTGGACCCGATCGCCACCGGCAAGATCGAACAGTTGATCGCCGAGTTGAAACAGCAATTCACGATCCTGATCGTCACCCACAACATGCAGCAGGCGGCGCGTGTGTCCGATTTCACCGCCTTCATGTACCTGGGCGAGCTGGTCGAGCACGGCATCACCGAGACCATCTTCACCATGCCCGGCAAGCAGCAGACCGAAGACTACATCACCGGCCGTTTTGGCTAAGGATTCACCCATGCCTCCCGAACACGAACACATCGTCAAGAGTTTCGACAGCGAATTGCAGCGCCTGTACGGCGAAATCGGCCGCATGGGCGAAATCGCCATCGCCCAGCTCGACGCCGCCGTCGACGTGCTGATGCGCCGCGACAGCCGCGCCGCCGAACGCGTGGTCGGCAACGACGTCGCCATCGATGAGCTCGAGCGCGAGGTCAGTACCGACGTGCTGCGCCTGCTGGCCTTGCGCCAGCCGATGGCCCGCGACCTGCGCGAGGTCTACGCGGCGCTGCGCATTTCCGCCGACATCGAGCGGATCGGCGATTACGCCGCCAACGTCGCCAAGCGTTCGATGGTGCTC
>JANYBA010000068.1 GCA_025360985.1 Gammaproteobacteria bacterium
ACGACGCCATCGCGCTGCGCGCCAAGTTCCTGACCGAATACCAGGACGCGGCCTACGCGGCGCAATACACCGCTTTCGCGGCCAAGGCTCGTGGCGTCGAGCAGCAACGCACGCCCGGGCTCACCGGCCTTTCCGAAGCCGTCGCCCGCTACGCCTTCAAGCTGATGGCCTACAAGGACGAATACGAAGTCGCGCGCTTGTACACGACCGGCGATTTCGAACAGCGCCTGCGCGAGACCTTCGATGGCGACTACAAGGTGAAATTCAATCTTGCTCCGCCGATGTTCTCGAAGAAGGACAGCAGCGGCCACCTGGTCAAGCAGGAATACGGCCCCTGGGTGTTCACCGCCTTCAAGCTGCTCAAGCGCCTGAAGTTCCTGCGCGGCGGCGCCCTCGATGTCTTCGGCAAGACCGCCGAACGGCGGATGGAACGACAGCTGATCGTTGATTACCGCAACACCATCGAAGAAGTGCTGGGCGGGCTAACGCTCGGTAACCACGCGCTGGCGGTGGAGATCGCGCGGCTGCCCGAGCAGATCCGCGGCTACGGCCACGTCAAGGAAGGCAATGTGGCCAAGGTCAAGGCGCGTTGGGCAGAATTGATCGCGCGCTGGCGCGCGCCGGCGACGGAGCGAGCGGCGGCCTGATTGGATTCGTCGGGCGGCAACCGGGCGCCTTAGTCGTGCGACGGCGCGCCGGCGTGGTTCTTCATGATCAGCTCGGCCAGCCAGACTTCGCCCTTGCCGATGATCTCGAGCGGGGTCATTTCCCAGTTGGTCAGCACCATGGCTTCGGCGACGCTGAATTCCAGCTGCGCCTTGTTGAACTTGCGCGTGCCGGCGATGACCGCCTCGAGCACGGCCTGGCCGGGCATCGGCGCTTCCATCTCGGCTTCGCGCGCCGCCTGGGCCGCCGCGGCATCGGTGCCGCCGCTTTCGACCAGCCACTGGATCCGGCGCTGCGCCACGTGCTGGGCTTCGCCGGTGGCATCGCCGCTGAAATTCGGCGACGCCGCGGCGAGCATCTTGTGCAGGGTGTTGAGCTGGCCAAACACGCGCATCCGCGCCAGGTTGGCGGCGTCGTGCTTGTGCTCGGCTTCCTCGACGTCCTGGCGCATGCGATCGATCCGGGCTTCCTGCACATCCAGCGCCTTGAGGACCGCATCGATTCTGTTCAGCCAATCCTCGCGCGCCGGCAGGGCCGGCGCGACCACCACCCGCTCGCGGAATTCGAGCAGCAGGGTCTTCGGATCTTTCGTGCGGGACGACGTCATGCCCGGATTATGCACCAGCCCCGGAGCCACGGTCAGCGCCGGCCCCCGGCCGGCATGCCGATGAACTGCAGGAATTCGGCCCGGGTGCGGGCGTCGTCGCGGAAATCCCCCAGCATTTTTGAGGTCACCATGCTGACGCCGCGCTTGTGGATGCCGCGCGTGGTCATGCATTCGTGCGTGCCTTCCACCACCACCGCGACGCCGCGCGGCTGCAGCACGTGCTCGATGCAGCGGGCGATCTGCGCGGTCATCTTTTCCTGGAACGGGAAGCGCCGCGCGTAGGACTCCACGACCCGCGCCAGCTTGCTGATTCCCACGACGCGACCGGCCGGCAGGTAGCCGACGTGGGCGCGGCCGATGATCGGCGCCATGTGGTGTTCGCAGTGGCTTTCGTATTCGATGTCGCGCAGCACGATCATCTCGTCGTAGCCGGCGACTTCCTCGAAAGTGCGCGCCAGGAAGTCGGACGGATCCTCGGCGTAACCCGAATACCAGTCGCCGTAGGCCTCGACCACGCGCTTGGGTGTGTCGAGCAGGCCTTCGCGGGCCGGATCGTCGCCGGCCCAGGCGAGCAGGGTGCGGACCGCCGATTCGGCCTGTTCGCGGGTCGGTTTGTGGCTCATGGCGGTCCTCCGGTGCGAAGCGCCATGCTAACGCATGCCGGGCGGCGGTCAGTCCACGGCGTGCAGGTGCGCCGTCGTCCGCCAGACGATGGCCAGCGCCAGCAGCACCAGCGACGACGACAGCAGGAACGGCGCGCCCGGCAGGTGCGCGGGCGCGGACGCGCCGATGAATGTCGCGAACACCGTGGTGAACAACCACGGTCCGAAGATGCCGGCGGTGCTCGCCAGGGAGGTCACGCTGCCCTGCAGCCGGCCCTGTTCATGCGGATCGACCTGCCGGGTCATGATCGACTGGGTGATCGGGCTGGCCAGCCCCCACAGCGCGCCGATCGGCATCGCCAGCAGGAACACCCAGCCGGTCGATGCGAAACCGTAGATGCCGAAACCGATCGCGCCGCACAGCGTGCCGAGCAGCAAGGTTCGCCGCTCGCCGAGCGCATGGACGGCGCGCTTGGCCAGCCACGCCTGCACGAAAGCGCTGAGCACGCCGACGCCCGCGAGCACGTAGCCGACATGCTGCTGGTCCCAGCCGTAGCGATAATCGGCGTACAGGACGAACACGCTGTTGAACACGTAGTGCGCGAGCTGGAACAGGAACACCGTCAATGCCAGCCCGAACACCTGCGGGTAGCGCCTGAGCATCATCAGTGCGCCGACCGGATTCGCCCGCTTCCAGTTGAACCCGCTGCGTCGTTCCGACGGCAGCGATTCGGGCAACACGAAGTAGCCGTAGCAGAAATTGGCCAGGCTCAGCACGGCGGCGGCGGCGAACGGCGCGCGCGGATTGACGACGGCGAGCAGGCTGCCCAGCGCCGGTCCGACCACGAAGCCAATGCCGAAGGCCGCGCCCAGCAATCCGAACGCGCCGGCGCGCTTTTCCGGTGGCGTTACGTCGGCGATGTAGGCATTCGCGGTCGAAAAGCTCGCCGACGTGATGCCCGAGACGATGCGGCCGATGAACAGCAGCGGCAGCGTGTTGACCAGCGCCATCAGGAGGAAGTCCAGCCCGAGGCCGAAGTTCGACAACAGGATCACCGGGCGCCGCCCGAAGTGATCCGACAGCGCGCCCTGCACCGGCGAGAACACGAACTGCATGATCGCGAACGCCGTGCCGAACCATCCGACCCAGTGCGCCGCCAGCACGAAGCTGCCGCCCGCCATCGACTTGATCAGGTGCGGCAGTACCGGAATGATGATCCCGAACGACAGGATGTCGAGCAGGACGGTGACGAAGATGAAGGCCAGCGCGGCCTTGCGTACCGTCACGGCGGGGGTGGTGTCGTCCACGAAGATCCGGCGGATGAAAGACGCGCAGTCTATCAGCCGCTCGTTGTCGGCAGCGCCAGGTCGCGATGGTGCACGGCGCGATCGCGTTCGACGAGCATGGCCTGCTGCGCCTGGACCGCTTGCCGCAGGTGCGAGTTTTCGGCGCGTTGCTCGCGTTCGTCCAGTGCCACCTGCGCCAGTACCCGGTGATAGGCTTCGGCCTGTTCGCCGAGCTGCGCCGAAGTGGCGCGCGCGGCTTCGGACACCAGGTAGGCTTCGTGGTCCCGCCCCAGGGCGGCGAGCAGGCGCGCCTCCAGGTTCTGCGCTTCGGCCAGGTTCAGCAGGCTGCGGTTGGACTCGAACACCGGCCGCGCCGCCTGCACGTGCTGCAGGGCCTCCTTGTTCCGGTGCAGCGGCGCCAGCGCCTCGGCCAGGTAGAGGTCGGTCATCGCCAAGCGCTCCTTGTCGCCCTGGCGCTGGAAGTGTTCCCGCGCGAGTTGCAGGACCTTGCCGGCGGCGTCGAACTGCCCGGCGTGCACCCGGATGCGTCCCTGCTTGAGTCGCGACACCGCGGTCTGCAGGAGATCGCCCGCGCGTTCGGCGCTGGCGATCGATTGTTCGATCAGGGCCTCCGCCTGGTCCGGGTCGCCGAGCAAATCGTTGGCCGTGGCCATGTTGGCCAGCACGATCGAGCGATCCTGGTCGTTCATGCTCGCTTTCGACGCCGAATAGACTTGGCGGAAATACGCCAGCGCGGTCGAATAATCGCCCAGGCGCGCGTACAGGCTGGCCAGTGAGTTGGTCGTGGCCATCACGTTCGCGGTCTCGCCGCCGGACTGGTACAGGTCGCGGGCCCGGCGCAAATCGACGAAGGCGTCGCGGAACAAGCCGCGCGTCGACGCCAGCGCGCCACGCAGGTTGCGGGCAAGCGCCTCCAGGCCGACGGAATGGCGCCGCTGCGCGACCGCCAGCGCCTTCTGGTAGCGAACGCCCGCCGACTCGAAATCCCCGTGGGCCATCTGCAGGTTCGCCGCGCACAGCTCGAACCTGGCCTCGGCCTCGACCTGGCCGATCTTGCGCGCGCGGGCGATGCCGTCTTCGGCTTGCCGCCAAAGCTTTCCGTCCTCGTCGTCGTTCTCGAAGCTGTACTCCTGGCACTCGATGCTCTCGACGTCGAGGCGCAAGGCGGGAGAAACGTCGCCGGCCAGCAACTTCATGGCCGCTTCCTGGTGGCGGTCGGCTTCGTCGAAAGTCGCCGCGGTCCGGTGCGCTTCCAGTTCCCGGCGCACGGCCGCGTCGTTGCTCGCCCAGGCGGCGCCGACCCACAGTCCGCAAACGACCACCAGCCAGGTCAATCGTCGTGCGCGCACATCGTCCCCACGCCATCGCCCGCGATGGCCCAGCTTAGGCCGCACGGGGGGCGTTGGCTATCGACTCAGTCGGCGGCGAGCGAGCGTGCGCTGGTGCCGGCCAGGGCCGTGCGTTTGTCGCGACAATTGACGAAGGGCGAATGCGCCAGCCAGTCGCTGTCGGGATAGTAGGCAAAGATCATCTGGCCGTTCTTCAGGCTGTCGATGACCGCCGCGGCGACTTCCGGGCGCAGGGCCGGACAGCCCCAGCTGCGCCCAAGCCGACCCTGTTTGAGCGCCGTCTGCGGGTTCACGTAGGCGGCGCCATGCATGACGATCGCGCGCGCCATGGCGGCGTCGTTGGTGCCGGGCTCGAGGCCCTGCATCCGCAACGAATAGCCGTTGTGGCCGACGTAGGTGTCGGCGGTGCGGAACAAGCCAAGGCTGCTCTCGTGGCTGCCGTCGCGGTTGGAAAAGGAATGCGCGAGGTTCTCGCCGGTGCCCTGACCGTGCGCGACGTACTCGCGGAACAGCAGCGTATCGTTGGCGAGGTCGAACACCCACAGGCGCGGCGTGGTCGAGGGCCGGGAATAATCGATTACCGCCAGACGCGCCGACGGCGCTTGGCCGAGGCTGCCCGCGGCGCAATCGCGCGCCGCCAAGGCCAACGACAGGACGCGCGGATCGGCGTCGGGTGCCAGCCGCTGCAACAGCGTCGCGTCGTTTTCGGCGCTGGCAGCCACGCCAGGCAGCAGCGCCAGCAGCAGGGGGAAGCACACGGAGCGCATGGACGTTCGGCGGGTCATGGTGAAGCGCAGGATACGCCCGGCCATGTCACGAAACCAATGTCGCCATCACAGTCGTGGCCGCTTCGGTGGCGGTGGCGGTGGCGGCGCCTGCGCAGGCTCGGCGGACGGCTTGGATTCAGTTTCGTCACCCGTGCTCAATACCGTCAGCGCCTTGCCGGTGGTCTCGGGCAGGACGGCGGCATCGGTGAGGACGAGCGTCGTGCCGGGCGTCAGTTGGTCGTAGACGCGCGCGGCGAATTCCGGCGCCACCGACACGCGCTTGACCGCCTCGGGATCGAGCATCGCCCCCGGCCGCGCCGCGTAGCCCGGCAGCGGGATGGATTGCCAAAGCAAGCCGGGGCGACCCGGGACGACCGGGCTCGGCGCGCCGGTGGTGCCGGACAGCAAGACGTAGGCTTGCGTGCCGAACGGCGCGTCGCCGGAGACGCCGATCCGCGCCCGGCCGATCTCGACGCCGTTACGCAGCACCAGGGCCAGCTTGCTGGCCGTGCTGACCAACACGGTGAGCGGCCCGGTCGGCGATTTCTCCGGCGCCCAGCGAAACGTCTCGAACAGCGACAGCCGCGCCGGCGCCGGCGGCGACGGCTCGCCCTTGCCCGGCACGCTCGGCGCGAACAGGCCCGGATGCGCCAGTTCGGCATTCTGTCGCGCCTGCGCCGCCACCACCACGGTCATGCCGAAGTTGGTGACCGCGTAGAGCAGGCGGGCGAATTCGTAGGGCATGCGCACGCAGCCGTGCGAGGCCGGATAGCCTGGAAGATGACCGGCGTGCAGGGCCACGCCATCCCAGGTGAGCCGCTGCATGTACGGCATCGGCGCGCTGTCGTAGCGCGTGGAGTGGTGCTCGACCTGCTTTTGCAGGATGGTGAACACGCCCGTCGGCGTCTCCTTGCCTTTCTTGCCGGTGCTGACCGTGCTCACGCCGATGCGCAAGCCATTCCGGTACACGTAGGCGAGCTGTTCGTCGAGGCTGACCACCATCACCAGCGGGCCATCTGGCGCGATCCCGGGCGCCCAGATGAACTCGCCCGGTTGCAGCGCGGTTGGTGGCGTGTCGATCGGCGCTGAAACGGCCGCGTCCTTGGCCACGGCCAAGGCGACGAAGGCCGCCAATGCTGCGACCAGCAGCGTCCGCAGGAGTCCTGACGACGTCATTCGACCCGGCAGAACACCGCCTTCAGGTAGCGGCTTTCCTTCACGTGGGCCATGAACGGATGGTCGCCGCCAGCGCCGGCAACTTTCAGGATCTGCACCGAGCGACCGGCAAAATAGGCGGCGCGCCGGATCATGTCGAGGAATTCCTCCTCGCTCACCAGGCCGGTGCAGGAACAGGTGAGCAGGATGCCGCCGGGGCGCGTCACTTGCATCGCCAGCTTGTTCATGTCGTTGTATTTCTTCAGCGCCGAGATCACCTGCTCGCGGTCGCGGGTCAGCTTGGCCGGATCGAGGATCACCACGTCGAACAATTCGCCGCGCTCCTGCGCATCGCGCAGCCACGGGAACAGGTCGGCCTGCACGAATTTCACTTTTGCATTGTTTAGCCGCGCGTTCTTTTCGGCGATCGCGAGGATCTCTTCGTCGAGGTCGATGCCGACCACTTCGTCGGCGCCACCACGCGCCTTGGCGTAAATGGCGAAGCCGCCGGAGTTGCAGCAGATATCCAGCACGCGCTTGCCGGCGGTGAATCGCGCCAGGAATTCGCGGTTGTCGCGCTGGTCGGCGAAGAACCCGGTCTTGTGGCCGCTGCCCGGGCTGGCGCGGAACTTCAATCCGTATTCGGTGATGATGCTCGGCGCCGGCGCGTCCGGTGCGCGGAAGTCGAAACTCTCCTGCTTCTGCACGTGTTCTTCGGCGAAGGAATAGAACCGGCAACCCGGGAATTCGCTGCGCAAGGCGGCGTAGATCCATTCGCGGTAGCGGAACGCGCCGGCGGAAAAGAATTCGACCACCAGCAGGTCGCCGTAGCGATCAATGACCAGGCCGGACAGGCCGTCGCCTTCGGAATGCACGACCCGCCAGGCGTCGCTGACCTCGTCGAGCCGGAGCAGGTCGCGGCGCAACGCGACCGCGTCATGGATCTTGCGCGCGAAAAAAGCTTCGTCGACCGCCTCTTCCGGATCTTCGGTCAGCACCCGCACGGCGATGCGCGAGTGGCCGTTGTAGAAACCGCGCGCAACCCAGGCGCCGGTATTGTCGACAATGTCGACGATGGTGCCGGGCTTGGGCTTGGCCACCGGTTTTTCCACCATCTTCTGGAAAATCCACGGATGGCGGGAACGGCGCTCGATCTTCAGCGTCACGACGGGCAAGGCAGGCGAGTTCATGTTCGTATTGTACGGGCCCGACAGGTGGCAGGGCCCGGCTCTTCCGCGCCCGATACCGCTCCAGTCGACGGGCGCTGCCTCCCGTTGGCCCGTTCGCACTTGCCTTGCGCAATCAAAGCCCCAACCTAGGCGTCATGGCTCCAACCGACCCCGACCTTGTCAACGCCCCGAGCGTGCTCCAGCGCTTCCGGCGCGCC